>JAOZNO010000805.1 GCA_029933755.1 Bacteroidales bacterium
AGAGCTAAACCTCCAGCACTTTTATTCCAACATTCCTTCAGTTATGTTCTGGCTTGTATAAGAATATTTATATCCTTTAAAACCCAATACAAGCATCTCCAAGCCCTGCAATATCAATGCATAATTCAAGACTTCCGGCACCCCAATCAGGGTTAACACTTACACTGGGGTCATAACATACACCAAGAACACATCCATGCCCGGAAGCACTAATAGCTATTTGGTTT
This sequence comes from Bacteroidales bacterium, assembly GCA_029933755.1. Lineage (GTDB taxonomy): Bacteria > Bacteroidota > Bacteroidia > Bacteroidales > NBLH01 > NBLH01. The sequence goes on from JAOZNO010000805.1 coordinate 228, forward strand.
GAAGCAACGGTTACAGCAAATCCAACGCCCAATTCTATAATGCCAAAATCAATATTATGACTTTCCGATCCTGTTAAAGAGAAACTACCGTTTGGATTGTACCATCCATTCACATATACATTTGCAAGTCCGCCCGGAAGATAAATATTACCATATATTCGTCCGCCATTCATTGAAGACACACTAACAGCAAAAGAATTTGAAAAATTAAATCCATTTATACCTATTTGGCTATTTAAGTTTCCTGTAAAGGCAATCTCATTTATATTTACCAATCCTGTTACCCCAATTGTTCCAATTGTTCCCGGCATTGTTAGCTGTCCTGCAAAAGTAACCCCTTCGGTTGGTACAGTAGAGGCCATAAAGTTCATATTCAAGGCTGGTAATACAAATCCATTTCCAAAATCTATATTTGTTCCAAATTCACCAGCAAGTCTTATTCCGTAAGAATTAAGTGAACCCTCTACGCCAACATGTGCTATGCCATATGGTACGTCCAGAATTCCTTTAAAATATATCCCGCTTAGTGTAGATGCTGTTAGGGTCATATCCAAAGCCGGCATGCTAATATCCCCGCCAAAATTAATATGACTGCTAAAAACTCCTGATAATGAGATTTCTTCTGCAGTCAATTTCCCTTCAACTAAAACATAAGAAATACCATACGGAACATCCAATTCACCATGCAGGCTTATACCTTCACAGGAAGATGCTTGTACACTCATGTTCGCTGCAGGCAACTCAACTCCTTGCCCAAAATCAATCTGACTGTTAATCATTCCTCCCAAACTAATACACTCTAAAGTAATTTCACCATTAATCTCAACATCACCTATACCATACGGCAAGTTTGAAGATCCTGATAAAAATATACCGTTATTAGATACTTCAAGCTCAAGATGGCTATAAAATTGCAAATTATCGTAAATGTCCAGATCGCAAGTAGTTTGGCCATTCATTAAAAAGGTACCGTCAGAATTAATAATTCCTAAAAAGCTTACTTCATTAATATTATACGGCATGGCCATTTTTGCATAAATTTGAATACCTGAGGGGCTTATCAAGAGCATGGTTTCCTGTAAGTCTGTTTTTCCCATACCCGGGATATTCATACTCATTACTGTTTCGATATACAATTTCCAGTCATCCTTATCGGCCCCCATACTTACATACATTCTCCCCTCATTAGCATAGTATTGAATATACTGTAATGCCTCGGCCCCTAATATTTTTTTCAAAATATCTTCCTGGTTATACTCACCTGCAAAACGGATAAAACTATCATCAGCACTAAATCTCGCCTGAACTGTAGCTTTTGCCAACTCAATTTTTAAATCTACAGGTAAAAACTTTAATAATTCATGATCAAATAAAATTTTTCCATTGGCACCTAACTGAAAAGATGCATCATCAAATCCGTTTTCGAAAAAATCAAGAACACCATTGTCACTCAATTTATTATCAATAACCATTTCACCAAAAAGAGTAATCGGATATTTTTTAAGAGGTATTTCGCCTGTTAAATATAGCGAACCCTGAAATTCTTCAAAGCCAGTGCCTCCGGTTACTTCTTCCATCCTGTTGCTATACTTGAGTGGTTCAAATTTGAACAAACCATTAGCAGAAACGCCTATTCCTAAATTATTAATAGCAGAGGTTTTTCCTGTTTTTGTATTCGCAAATGCTAAATCACCCTTGATGAAAAATGCCGGGTCATTGGCATCTACATAATAATTGGTAAAAGCAAATGTTGTGTTTTTTATCATTACACTAGGCTTTTGTCCATATTCTGACTCATCAAGCTTAAAGCCAAAATAATAACGCTCGTCTAGTAAGGGTAGGTCAGAACCTCCCTTCTGTGATTTAAAATAACTACCCAAACTATAATTAAAGAACCCACCACTGGTAATTTCATTCTCTATCTCACTAAAAAGGCCAACATCAGCAAAAAGAGCAGTTCCATATCCCGAAAATGACTTTGTATTTCCATTCTCATCGTTTACAATTTCAAAATCACCACTTGTTATGGGTATTACCCCTGATAATGATTCAGAAAATATTGTCCCTTTAATATGATATCCTGAATTAGTCTCAATTACTCTGGCTTCGTTAACAAATATATTATCTGCTCCATTAAGTCCACTTAACAATATTGACTTTGGGTTTTCTGATAACTCTTCTTCTTCAAAAATGTCAAATGGTTTTAATGGATCTTTAGAGCATTGATTAAATAATAAAATAACTGCAATCATAGCAATAAATGCTATTGTTTTTGATTTGAAGGAAACCGT
>JAOZNO010000091.1:0-1228 GCA_029933755.1 Bacteroidales bacterium
TTTCTCAGAAAGCTCATTTCTTATTCGTGATAAATCAATCAAATTTAATCTTTGACTAAAAGATACAAGAATATCAATATCACTATTCTTAGTTTGCTCATTTCTTGCATAGGAACCAAATATTCCTATCATTTCGGGGTTATAAATAAGTAAATAATCAATTATTTGTTGTTGTATTTTTTTATTCATTTTTATTTAATTCTTATTCAACTCTGACAGTGGCTTCTTGCACTGTTAGTGGTTACCACCTACAGGGTTTGTAACTGCTGTTGGGGTATTAGGTTTTATTCAATTATATATTTTTCAATTTTTGTGTATTCTTGTTTTGTTTTAAAAGCTTTTCAACTGTTTCAAATTTCTAAAAGGTATTTTTTCAAATACTTTTTAGCGGTTTTAATCCGCTTAAAAGTTAAAAGCTAACTGTATAACGTTTTTTATTAAAAAATTGTATTATTTTTTCATTCTTTTCTTTGTTTTTACATGACAAGCTTTAAGCGGTGCAAACCGCTAAAAGGTAGCTTATTACAAACTGCTAAAAAATATGTTTTATTTTTTTCTCATCCAATGCAATAATTGATTGTTCATAAAAATTGTCTTTATCATAATTTATCATTTCATATGCTAAAGTCTTATTTACGAGTTTTCCATTTCTAGCATCTAAAAAGTCTTTGAAAGATGAGAAATTCCAATCTTCAGGTTTTGAAACTAAATTTGCTTCTACAGGATTTTGGTGAATATAATTAAAACATGTAAAAATAATATCTCTTTTATAAAAACTTTCAATACCAAAATATGTTTGACCTGATAATTGTTTTGCCTTTGTTGCGTGTACCCATAAACTTCCTCTTCTATTTTGTTGTTTATTTATTGCTTGAGACATATTACTTGTTAAAGTCGCAAATTGTTTTGAAAGAACTTGTAAGTTTGGCCTGTGTCTTTCGTTAGTACTTTGAGAACTTCGTTTATCTGCATATATCATAAAATGAAAATGGTTTGGCATTAAACACCATGCTAATATTTCACAGTATGGCTTTATTAATTTGACCACCTTTTTTAGAAAGAATAAATAATTTTCCTTATTGTAAAAAACCAAATCATTACTTCTATTATAGATATGATATATGTGGTTTTCTTCAATGTGCATGTAATAGCCTTAATTAACCTTTAAGCGGTTCTTCTATCCGCTTAAAAGTTAATTCTTTTGTCCTTTTTAACCTTTAAGCGGTGC
>JAOZNO010000091.1:1328-9764 GCA_029933755.1 Bacteroidales bacterium
AGTTAATTCTTTTGTCCTTTTTAACCTTTAAGCGGTGCAAACCGCTAAAAGGTAGATTGTTTATTCTTTTTAGCGGTTCTTTTATCCGCTTAAAAGTTATGTTTGTTTGTTCTTTAACCTTTAAGCGGTGCGAACCGCTAAAAGGTAGTTTGTTGCAAACCAATAAAAGGTTTACTGTACAATTATTTCAACTCTCCTATTTTTACTTCTTGCTTTTTCTGATGTGCCTGGTATTAATGGCCTGCTATTCGAATAAGATTTTACACTTATTCTATTTTTAGGTAGACCATGAGAACTCAGATATTTCTCAACTGCTTCTGCCCTTCGTTTCGCAATAATGTTTTCTATTCGTGCATTTCCTTTATCATCAGCATGACCAGCAATTTCTATTTTAACAGACTTATTTTTATTTAATAAATCAATCAAGCGATCTAATTCTGGTTTTGCTTTAGGATCTAAACGAGTTTGCTTTAAATCAAAATTCAGGTAATTAATAGGAATTTGTTGCCCACGCTTAAAATTATCTTCAAACTTTTCTTCTTTTTCGTAGATAATAAATGTTTTCTGCTCATCTCTACTCTCTGATAATTTATTTAACATCATATCCTTATTAATATTCTGTATGGATATTACCTGCTCAATATAAAGGTTTTCAATATGCTCCCAATAATCTTTAGAAATCACTTCTACACGAAAATGAGTACCTGCTGCATAGGATATACTGTAATTACCATTAAGCCTATTTGAAATTGCACGAGAAACAACCTTATTACTCCTGTTATCAATTATTTTTATTTCAGCCTCAATTGGTTCAAGGCTAATTGCATCCCTAATTTTTCCGGAAAGTGTTGTTTTCCTAATAACTTTAATATCATCCAGTTTAAGATCTTCTACTTCCAATTCATTATCAAAGCTGATTTTCCTTTTCTTTTCATCAAATACAAAACTTACTTCAAACTGTTTATAACCATTAAACTTTACAATGTATTCAGCTTGTTGAATGTCAAAACTTTCATAAAAAATATTGTTTATTTTCACGAAGTAGTGATCGGTAACAGGAGTATAAAGTGTGAACCTACCTCGCTTATCGGTTAAGGCAGAATAAGTATGACCTTGTGTATCCTCTGCAATTATTCGAATGTTGGAAATGTCAATATTCTGTTCCAGACTGGAAAGAGGGTCTCTGTTCAGTATTACTTTACCTATTATTCTATTATTCTCTAAATAAGGAATGTAAATAGTTTTATCTTCATCAACAACAAATTGCTGGCTTAGTTCCTCGCGGTTAAAATTACCCACCATATCGCCAATTAAAACATATTTTAGTTTATAAGGACCATTTGTGATATTGGTGTATGAAATTGTACCACCCGGTCCGGTTAGCAATTTTGTTGAGATAAAATCTATTTTATCTTCTGAGAAATCAACTTCATAGTCTCTTTCAATTGATGTAAGTACATTTCGCAAACCTGGTTCGTTTGGCTCTTTCTTCCGGTTACCATTTAGGTCTTTAAAAAAGACTACTTTTAAGTCATGATATTGAAAACGTGGTTGTTTACAATTAATCTCTTTTCGAACAGCAAGTTCAAAGTAAGATGAATTGTATCTGTATATTGAGCTTGTTACAAAGTCAATCTTTGAATTAGATGTGAAAGAACTTAAAAAGCGAAGTGTCCAAAAATGTGGGAAGTAAAACTGAAACTGTGGTGTAACTGAAAAATACTTATCACTACTTGCTATATCATATCTGTAATTTACTCTTAAATTTATATTTAATCTATTGTTAAAGAAATTTTTATCATAAGAAGGGGTAATTAGAAACCATTTTGGATAATAGTTTTCAGTATAATGATAATATTGTCCATATAGACTTACAGGTCCGTTTCTATACAATGCATACAAAAATATGTTCTTATATTTTGAATATAAACTTAGGTTGTAAGTAAAATAATTTGATTGTGAATTATTATTTAATATATCAGCCTCTACGACTTTGATATTCCCAAAATCAATACTGGGTTTAATGTATAATTGTGTTCTTGAGTCGTTATAGCGAATGGAAAAATTAACCCTTGTGTTTAATACACCGAAATAAGTATTTTCGTTAGTAACTAAGTATGGCGCATTATATCTGTCATTTCTAATATTTGGACCTAAGATTAAATTAATTTTTCTATTAATACCTCTGTCATATATAATACCAAAATTATTACTATAAAGTTTAGGAATAGGTTGTAATATATCATCGATATATGTTTTATTAACAAAATTGTTTATTGTATTGTATAATTGGATAGTATTGAGGTTATTAATACTATAGCTTAAACTTGAATTAATATTTGTCCTACCTCTATATATCCCCGAATAATCAGGTGAGCCATATTCTGCTCTTACGGATGCCGTAAATTTCTTGAAATTACCGTTATAGTTGCCAATAATAGAAAATCCTTGCTTATTAAAAGGTGTTTGTGTAAAAGCAAAAGTCGTATTATTAAGATATGATAATATCTCAAACCGATTGTTTGATACAATAAACTTAGCTCCTCCTGTAAATATTTTTGAGTAGTTTCGAGACAATTCATAATTATTTTCTGCATATCCTGTAATTATCTTCAACCTAGGATTTAATTGAATACCTATTTTCCCAGCATAAAATACTTGACCATATCTTTTATTGTATGAATAAAAACTATTTAAATCAGTAATACCATATTTGATACTTAGATTACCTCCAGTTCCAATAGAATACTCATTAAAATAACTCTCTGTACTTCCTAATCTTAAATGGAAAAGATTTGTTTTTATACCTACGTAGGCTCTTAAATTATTCTCAATGGATAAAATTTCTGAATTTAAAAAACTATTATTATACATATAATAAAGGTCAACATTCTTTTTTAATAAAAATGTTCCTTTTAAATAAGCCGAATATCTAGGTTTTTTGGTTGAAAGAATACTTCCTGAAGTAATTTCGATAATTGCGCATTTATTATCTTCAGGAATCACATGATTGTATTCACTATTAACTTTATTTAACCAAAGTGTATTTTTATAGAGAGAGTCTTGGGTATGAACACCTATATTCACCTTATAATATTCTTTGTCACGAGAATCTTTTTTTTCATCATATCTTATTGGAAAATCAATTACTGTATCTGAATGTGCAGGAATGTTTAATTCAACAGCTATTTGTTTGTTCATTGGAATATTGTTGCTTGATAAGGCTTCATCTCCTGTTAATAGAAATTGTAGTAGTTCATTTACATTTCCTTTATTACTAATTGTATATTTAAAAATTGCTGTAGAGGTTTTATTGTCAATATAAATTATTTTATTATCCGTTTTTATTTTCAGATCCGATAATCGAGGAATATTAACAAAACAATATTCTGATTTTATTGATCGACTATTTCTATCAAATAAGTTCGCAACTATAGAGTATGCAATTTCTCCATTAACACGATTTGAAACAATAACCCGTAATGGTAACTCTAATGATTGATGCGGTGAAAGTGTAATATTAATTTCTTTTTCTCCAACAATTGTCCAATCAGCTGGAGTAGTAAATTTTATTTGGCCTTGAAATGAGGAATTTGAATTATTTTTTATTTTAAGAATGTTGAAAAAAGACTGGCTGGAAGAAATTTGAATTTTTTTGTGTAGAAAAGACATATCAATTGCAACAACTCTTTCATCAAGCTGGGCATTTAATGATGAATATATTATTAAAAAGGAGAATAGTAATAATCTTCTCATATTAAATAAAGCTGGTTGCGAAATAAAAAAAACTGATAGTTCTCAAACAACAATTTGTAATAGTTTGAGATCTGTACGTTCATTTACTTTCAACTACCCTGATTAATTATATGTGTATTACAAAAAAAATAATTTTGCAATTCTGTATTAAATATTTATGATTTGAGAAGCTTAAAATTAACAAGTTCTCAAATCATAAAATTGTAATATTCGGCAATACTTGTTTAACTGACATTGAATATGGCGGATATGTAATAATTAACTCATATCAAATATTATTGATAAAGATAACATATACAAATTACCAATGTGCTTTGCTAATTATTAATCAATAAACGAAACTGAATCAGACCTCACTGATAAATTTGTCATTAAATACTTTTTTTTGAGGCGAATTCGGAATTAGGTGATTTAGTAATTAGTGTCAAGCCATGTATGGTATTTCAGATAAAATTTTATACGTCAGACCACTCCGAGCAGTCTGACGAGTTTGCTACTTTACCTAAACTTTTTTACTTGACATAATACTAGTTTGCAACAAGTGTAAGAACAAAGTTTACTGCATATCTACCAGCAGGAACATCATTTGGAACAGCAATACCACCAGCATCCGAAGCACCACAAGCCCATTGTATTGCAAAAGTATCACTACTCGTTCTATTTCCAGTATTATTCTCTAATAGAACAATAGCAGTGGCACTTGCAGTGGCTAGAATAACATTTGAATATGGAAGTGCAGCACCTCCATCACCTAAAGTAGCTGCATTTGTAGTATTGACAGAAAATTCCATTACATTTAAAGGAAGGGTAATTCCACCACCATCATCATAAAAGTTAGGAGCATCTGCCATCAGTTCTAAACCCCAGTTTTGCGTTGTTACAATATTTCCTGTTGTCTCATATGATGCACCAAAACCAGCAGCAGGTATTCCATTAGTAAGATCATCAGCGCTACTAAAGACAAATTCCATGTTTCCTCCCTTTGTAATTGTTAATCTCATAACCGACTGGATAGTTATTCCTATTGGGATAATGGCTTGGTCACTAACTGGTTGAGCAAAACTTGCTTGTCCTACAAGTATAATGGATATTAATCCGAGAAGTACTTTTTTCATAATTTTCGTGTTTTAAAATGAATACTTAGTTATTTAAATTTATCTCTTGCTCATAAAGCAATATTATTAATTTAATGATAATATTTAGTGGGATTAAGCCACTATTTTTATTGAAAATTCAATACATTTATTTTTTAATCAATTAATACTACCAGGTCACTGTTAAATTATAATTTAAATCAGTAAAATAGAAATCAGCTTCCTCTCCTAAAACAGTGGTACAGCCTTGTGCTGTTACCCCAACATAGTATGTTATATCAATAAAATCATCTATTTGATTCTGGTCTACAGCAGTAGCAACACTAAACAAGTTGGTTACCCCTACAATAGGAATTATTCCTGTATCTAAGGTGGCATCAGTTCCATAATAGACAGCTCTAATTAACAACACATCAGCAGGTAAATCAGGAGAAACATCACCGGGAATAGGATCTCCACCAATTCGATTAACATCAAGACTCCAACTTACTCCAGGTTCAGGAACAGCGGCTGTACTTATATCTATACGAATTCTGAAACGAGTCCAATCTGTATATGTAATTCCATCACTTAACTTAGTCTCTGAATTAAAATACATATCTACTGAGCTTCCTTTACTAATATTTAGAGTACTTATCTGAGTCGCTTGCCCAAAAACATAATTAGAAGTTAAAATAAATAAAACAAAAATAATGTACTTCTTCATATTAAAAATAAATATCTTATTTTTTATAACTTTATAGTTGAAAATCTTTTAACTATAGTTAGACTCTGTTTTTACTAATATTGTTGCGTATTAAACAGACAAATTTAAACTTTTTTTGCAATATATTATAAAAGTACTGTTTTTAGTGGTAAATATGTCATTTTTTATGATGAAATGCTGTTTATTTTCGTTTAGTTGCCTATTTTATGAAACAAATAATTGTAAGCTTATTAAATCTGCGTAAATTTTCGTAAAGCTAAGCCAGACAAGCTGGAAAAGCTTTGACAGGATTTACATGATTAACATGTTATTTTATTCTAGCTTTGACAGGATTTACATGATTAACATGTTATTTAAGTCAAATTCTGCCAAAAGGATAAATTTTCTCTTTTTTGTCCACATATTTCTCTGAAATACACAGATGAATATGAAAGAAAGGGTATTTATACGCAATTTCAATTTTAAAGTTTGAGTCTGCTCTTAAAAGTTTAATTTTCTGTATTTAGCCGCTAAGCGGGTTTTTAATAGACAGATACATTAATTGATACATTTTTCCTTTTTAATAGAATTACCCGCTAAGCGGCTTCAAGTTTTAAAAGTGCATAACCCTGTTACAACTGCTAATATAACATGTCTTGTCTTTACGGTTATTATCACAATTTTCTAATTACAATTTTATTGTCATTTGCCACTTCTACATTTTCATTTGATTTTTTTACTTCAACAGGCTCAGTGTAAACTTTTTTAGTTTTTAAGTTACGATCTGTGAAGTTTTCCCTTAATTCTTTCCTGTTTTGTGTTTTTAGTTTTCTAATACTAAAATTACTGTCTTCTTGTTTCTTTAATTCAACAGGCTCAGTATAAAGCTTTTTTGTTTTAATATCTTTAGTTGTTATATCTTTTTCTGCTATTTTTTCGTTTTTAAGCGCTTCTTTTGTCTTTTTAGCTTTATCATCAACATCATCTTTATTTTCTAGTTTCTCTACAGGTAGTTTTTTGTTTGTAATTTTTTCTTGTTCTATTTTTAGTTCTTTAATTGCGATTTCTTTATCAACTGATTTTTTCTGCTCAATTATTTGTTCCTTTTTTTCAGTTTTTAAAGTTTCAATTGCTTGCTCTTTTTTTTCTTTGGCGTTTGTTTCGGTTTGTACTTTTTTTATTTTTGTATCTTTAATTGTAATATCTTTCTCTACTGTTTTTTTATTTTCCGATTTTTGTTTTTTTATTGCTTTTATATCTTTCTCAGTCAAATCTTTTTTTAGCGTTTCTTTATTCTCTGGTTTCTCTTCTGGTCGTTTTTTTTCTTCGACAGGTTCAGTATAAACTTTTGTTATTTTTATATCTTTTGGTGGTGCATCTTCTTGTTTTACTATTTTTTCACCTTTATTAATCAGCTTTGTTATAATTATTTCTTTTTTTAGTGTTTCTTTATTCTCTGGTTTCTCTACAGGTCGCTTTTTACCTATGGTTTTTTTAGTTTTACTTCTAAGTTCTCTTATCTTCATTTCTTCACCTACTATTATTTCTTTTACCGATAATTCTTCGTCATCTTCATTTTCTTTTAGGCTTTTCATTTCTTTTCCAGAAATACTCTCTTTAGGGTCAGCAGATACTTCTTGTTTCGAGAAATCTAATTTAAATCCAATTATGAGGATATCATCCGTTTGTTCATTCTCGCCCATCCATTCGTTAATAACCAATTCTAATATGTTTTTCTGTTCTTCCATGGGCATATTATGTATTTCAAATAATAAATCCCTGAAATTTTTTGTCATGAACTTTCTTCCCTGTGGACCACCAAATTGATCGTGAAAACCGTCAGTGAAAATATAGCATGTGGTTGGCTTATCAATATTTATCTTATGTTTGGTGTAGTTATGATTCTCTACCTGGAATCCACCTACCGGAAATTTATTACCCCTTACCCTGAACATTTTTTCATCCTGAATGTAAATTAATGGATTTTGTGCACCGGCATATTCCATTGTTCTTTTTTCGGGGTCTATTACACATAATGCCATGTCCATACCATCACGGTTTTGGGTTGCATCCTGGTTTAAGGATGACCTGATACCATTATGCAGTTGAGATAATATTTTTTCGGATTCTGTAGTACCATTGGCTACAATATCATTTAATAAGTTATTTCCTAACATGGACATAAATGCACCCGGAACACCGTGACCTGTACAGTCAATCGCTGATACAATAAATTTTTGATTATAATTTATTAATTTTGAGCTTAGTTTCTTTTCAGCAGGATTCGGATTGCTGTTTATTTCCGGTTTTGTATCTTTAAACCAATAAAAATCACCACTTACAATATCGCGGGGTTTAAAAAAAATGAATGACTCAGCGAACATAGATTGTATAACAACTTGTTCAGGCATCATGGCTTCCTGAATACGTTGTGCGTAGTTGATACTTTGCATGATGTTTTTATTCTGGTATTGTATCTGCCCCATGGCACCTTCCAGTTCATCATTTTTATTTTTTACCTGGTCACTTTTTATTTCAATTTCTATTTTTTGCAGTTCAAGTTGTTTATTGGCCTTCCTTTTTTGCATAAATGCAATGATGGCACCTATAATAACCATCAATAAAAGTATAATACCAATTGCACCTCCATAAATATATAGATATTGGCTTTCAATTGTTAGTTGCTGATTCTTATCTTTTGTTTTTCTATAATCATTTTCTTGCTCAACAAGCCCTTTTTCTCGTCTAATTAAATCATTTAGTTCTTCAATTTTAATAAGAGAATCAGCTGATGCTGAAATTGCCCTATTTAAGGAGTCTTCTTTGGTTCGATTTCTTAAATCTGCAATCTCAAACATAAGTGCCTGCGCCTCTTTTTCATCCATTAATATTTTTTTCTCT
>JAOZNO010000806.1 GCA_029933755.1 Bacteroidales bacterium
CCATTACCGAAGACATCCTGAATAGTGGCCAGGAGGATATGCACGGAATAAAGCCCAGGACGAGAAAATCATACAAGAAAGCCCATTACCAAGTGATGAAATCCATTTAAAAGATTTTAAAGTTAACGGACATAAAATCACATTCGATGGAAGGCTCATCATGGCATTTAATACTAATCAGCAAAAAAACTTGATTGCTTTTGAAGGGCACGATTGTAAACAAATTACTATTGACGACAAGACTACTACCTTTGCTAATATTAAACAAGAGTATATTGCATGGGCACCGGTTCCGGCGAATCGTCAAATTCCGAACAAAGCATTTTTTCAAATATTTATAAAAGAATCAGGCGAAATATCTATCCCATTTACAACGGATAGAAAAAACATAAAACTATTCGCTCAAGGAAAAACACCCGGTTCAATGGGGAAAGAAATCCCTTTTGTTATTAAAAAAAACTATTTGAAGATTAAAGTTACTGAAGATAATTCTAACCGATGGTTATATCTAACAGGCTCTGTAGAATGATCAAAACTAAATGAATCAATAAGCTCGGAGTAAGCTCACAAGGTATGAATAGGATAGAATTTCTTTTGTTCGATGCAAGCATCGGGGAATTAAACCCACTAGTGGGATTAAAAAACTAATTATGAAAGTAAAAATGAAGAACATTATTTTAATTACAGGACTATCTTTATTAATAGTATCTTTTATTTCTTGTGCAAAAATAAAAGACACTTCTCAAGAGGATGAAAAACAAAACACAATTTCGATTCATATTGAAGCGCTCCACAGCAGTGTACATGTGAATCTTACAGGATCTGTGTCTGGATCAAAAGCCGTATCGATATCCTGTGCAAGGAACGAAGTAGAATCGTTTCAAGTAATCGTTAAAGCACAGCACGGAAGGTTACACAAAGTAGATGCATCTCTATCTTTGCTCACCAACGAAGTGGGTAACACCTTATCAGCAGAGTGTGTTGAGATTTTCAGTGGTGCATTTATACCTGTACGAATTCCAGATCCGCGATCTGATATGAAACCCGGCATGTGGTCTGACGCCCTTGTTCCACTTAAAAATCCTTACACAGGCGAACCGGTTCAAGGTCCCAATTGGAGTAAGACAGGTTTTAAAGGTGAACGCTTCCGTGGTAGATATTTTGATGTATGGGAAAATCAACAAAAGCCTCTTTGGGTTGATATAAGTGTACCAAAAGATGCGTCACCGGGTATTTATACTGGTGTGTTTACAGTTTGGGCTGAGAATGCAGACAGTGTTAATATTCCAGTGAAAATTGAAGTATGGGATTTTGTTTTGCCTGACGGACCAACTCTTGAGAATCACTTTGGTGGATTTAGCAGAATAGCAGGCTTTTTTGGCTTAAAAACTGATACCGAAGAATTCTTTCGTATTGAGGATCGCTTTATTGAGATGATGGCAGCTCATCGAATTAATCCTCAACTACCACACCGCTTCGATCCGCCAGTTGCTGAAGATGGCAGTGTGACTTTTGATGAAAAGCTTGATAAAAAAATTAGTGATTTTGTGACTCAGTATCACATGACAAATATTGAAGTACCAAGAGCTCCTTTCAGCAAGATGCTCGGTGCTGACAGAGAGAAAGTCGCGAGGTTTTACAATTCGTGGTACGACTATCTTGAAAGGAAAGGATGGGCGGATCGTGCCTACCTATATATGTACGATGAACCCAAAAAGCCCCATAATTATGAGCAAGTTCGACAGTTAGGAGCATTAGTAGGAGAAGTTGAACCAAGACTTCGTAGGCTTGTTGTAGAACAACCATATTCTCGACACCCTACTGGAGGTGTATTAGATGGCGCCTTAGATATTTGGGTTTCCCTTTTTGGGTACATCGATGAGGAAAGTATTAAGCGTGTTCAGAAGGCTGGGGACGAAGTATGGCTATATACAGCACTTGTTCAATCAATACCGAAATTTCATCCGAATTATAAGACCTTTAAAGCTGAAAATTTTCCGTATGTAGATACTGTTGATATTGAGAGACCCCCGTATTGGGAGATTGATTTCCCTCTTCTTAGTTATCGCATTGCCCCATGGCTCAACTATCGCTATGGAACCACTGGTTTACTTTATTGGTCAAGCTGTTACTGGGGTAGTTCGCCACCCAGAAACCCATGGGATAATCCTACCCATGGGGATCATTGGAACGGAGAAGGAATGCTCTTTTATCCAGGCACTGAAGCCGGTATTGATGGACCAATAGCGTCAGTCAGGTTGAAGAACCTTCGAGACGGAATGGAGGATTATGAATATTTCGTTTTGTTGAAAAACCGTGGTGGGGAGGGTATGATAGAGGAAATTGTAAAAGATGCAGTTCCCACATGGGGAAACTGGGATCAAGATACGGATCGTTTGTTGGAACGCCGTCGAAAGATTGCTAACGAAATTCTACGGCTCGGCAATTGATGTGGCATTAATAGTCAGGGTAAATTTATATTAAAAATTAGCTTATGGTTAAGCACCCACTAA
>JAOZNO010000807.1 GCA_029933755.1 Bacteroidales bacterium
ATGGTGATGAACTTGCTGCAAGAGTTTGGGTAAATAAATATGCCTTGAAGGATTCTTATGGTAATATTTTTGAAGCTGATCCAAATGAAATGCATAGGAGGCTCGCAAAAGAAATTTATCGGATTGAACTTAAATATCCAAATCCTTTGAGTGAAGATAAACTTTTTAAGCTTTTGAAGGATTTTAAGTATATCGTGCCACAAGGTGGTCCAATGACAGGTATTGGTAATAATTTTCAGGTTGCATCACTTTCAAATTGTTTTGTGATTGGTGAAGATAATCCCGCTGATTCATATGGTGGTATCATGAAAACAGATCAGGAGCAGGTTCAGTTAATGAAGCGCAGGGGAGGAGTAGGACATGACTTGTCTCATATTAGACCAAAAGGAAGTCCGGTTTTAAACAGTGCCCTTACATCAACTGGTGTTGTCCCTTTTATGGAACGTTTTTCAAATTCAACTCGCGAGGTTGCTCAAGATGGAAGACGTGGTGCTCTAATGTTAAGTATTTCTATTAAACATCCTGATGCTGAAGATTTTATTGATGCAAAACTAGAGGTTGGCAAAATAACGGGTGCCAATGTTTCTGTTAAAATTGATGATGATTTTATGAAAGCGGTTGTTGAGAATAAAAAATATACACAACAATATCCTATAGATTCAAAAAATCCAACTTTCACCAAAGAAATTGACGCCAAAAAACTATGGATGAAAATAAGGCATAATGCCTGGAAATCTGCTGAACCTGGTATTCTTTTCTGGGACACCATTATTCGGGAATCTGTTGCAGATAGTTACGCCGATTTGGGTTATCGTACGGTTTCAACGAACCCTTGTGGCGAAATACCTTTGTGCCCACACGATAGTTGTCGGTTATTAGCTGTTAATCTATATAGCTATGTAGAAAATCCGTTTACCGAAAAAGCAAAATTTAATTTCAACTTGTTTAAAGAGCATGTTGGATATGCCCAAAGAGTGATGGACGATATAATTGATCTGGAACTTGAAAAAATTGATAAAATACTTGAAAAATTGGTTTCTGATCCGGAATCTGAAGAGGTGAAAAGGGTTGAAATTAACCTTTGGAAAAATATTAGAAAAAAAGCAGACGAAGGTCGAAGAACAGGAGTTGGTATCACAGCAGAAGGTGATATGGTTGCAGCTCTTGGTTTGCGATATGGAAGCGAAAATGCAATTGATTTTTCTGTTGAAGTACATAAATCTTTAGCATTGTCGGCATATCGTTCATCGGTTACTATGGCACAGGAACGTGGGGCATTTGGTATTTTTGATGCAGAAAAAGAAAAGAATAACCCATTTTTGCTTAGAATAAAAGACGCTGATGAAGAATTATACAGCGATATGCAAAAGCATGGCAGAAGAAATATTGCCTTGTTAACTATTGCCCCAACAGGAACTACCAGTCTGATGACCCAAACTACATCAGGAATTGAGCCTGTATTTATGCCTGCATATAAACGTAGGCGAAAGGTAAATCCTAATGATGCAGATGTTGTTGTTGCTTATACTGATGAGGTGGGGGATACCTGGGAAGAATATAATGTATTTCACCATCATTTTTTAACCTGGCTTAAGCTTAATAATTATGATGTTGATAAAGTAAAGCTGTACAGCAATGAGAAAATGGATAAAGTAATTGAAAAATCCCCTTATTATAAATCAACATCTAATGATATTGATTGGATGGCAAAAGTTACCATGCAGGGTGCTATTCAAAAATGGGTGGATCATTCAATTAGTGTTACGGTAAATTTACCTAATGATGCTAAAGAGGAATTAGTTGGAGATTTATATGTTGAGGCATGGCGTAGTGGTTGTAAGGGTGTAACTGTTTATCGTGATGGTTCTCGTGATGGAGTTTTGATTTCTAATAAAGCTGAAAAGAAAAATACCGGATTTGGACATCATGATTCTCCTAAAAGGCCAAAATCATTAGAGGCAGATATTGTTCGGTTTAATAATAATAATGAAAAATGGATCTCATTTGTAGGACTTTTAGAAGGCAAACCGTATGAGATTTTTACAGGTATTGCTGAAGAGGATGCTTTACCGATACCAACATCTATAAAAAAAGGTTTTATCATTAAAAACAGAGATGCAAATGGTAAAAAAAGATATGATTTTCAATACACAAATAAATACGGTTTTCATATAACGATAGAGGGGTTATCGTACAAATTTAGTCCTGAGTTCTGGAATTATGCTAAGCTAATTTCAGGGATTTTGCGCCATGGAATGCCTATTCAAAGTGCGGTTAATCTCATTTCATCATTACACCTTAATAGCGAGACTATTAATACTTGGCGAAATGGAGTTGAAAGAGCTTTGAAAAGATACATTCCGGATGGAACAAAAGCTAAAGCAGGGAAGAAATGTGAAAATTGTGGTTCAGAAGCACTTATTTATCAAGAGGGCTGTCTAATCTGCCAAAGCTGTGGCAGCTCTAAGTGTGGATAATTTTTTTGTGATGTTTTGGAGAAAACGGGATGCTT
>JAOZNO010000808.1 GCA_029933755.1 Bacteroidales bacterium
CCTTTACTCTTTCTTCAAACTCCTTTCCCGGTTTCATCAGGATAACATCTTGCCATTCCCAGTTTGGGGCATCCTTGCCTTTGTAATCACTCGTTGTTTTAACTTTTAAAATAGAGGTTTCCCACCTGTTCGCCTGAACTGTTATCCATATTAAAAATAGTTTGTCATTTTTGTTGAGAAATAATATTGGATTACAGTCGGGCTGACCTGGAGTATCGGCCATTAAAAAGGGTTTACTCCATTTTGTTTTTCCTTTTTTTAATCGGGAACCATTAATAAGCACATCGTTTGCTTTTCGTTCACCACTGCCCTGAAACCAACAGGTTAAAAGATCCCCATTTGGTAATTCAACAATACTACTTGAGTGAACATGCTGTGATTGAAACGGGAAAATCAACTCACTTTTCGTTTTTTGTTGCCCGAAAAGGTTTGATGCAAATAATATTACAGTCAAAATTGTTATAATTTTTTTCACAATAGATGTATTCGTTTATTAATTATTTTTTTTTTACTATCCCTAATTCTTATCTGATTAATTCATAAGGTTTCATTAAATAACTGATTTCGACTAAGGTACATTAATTTTTAATAAAAAACTAAATTCAACTAAGTCGGGTTAACCGGCTTTGTTTCAGATGGATGTTAATTCATTTGAATAGTGTAGGCTAACTGAAAACAACTTCTCTTTTACAATAGGTTGAATATTCTCAACAATCCATTTTCTCATCTCTTTTCCTTCTTTAGTTTGTTGAGGATATGAGATAAAGTCTAATTCTATTCCAAGTTTTTGCTCAATAAAGTATGCCATTATTGGCCAAATTACACCAATATCACCAATTACCGGAATACTGTTTTCTAAGCGTGCAAAACCTGACATCTCCATGCGGAATGGGATGTTCATCAATTTTGTTTTTGGCAATCCTTTATTAATTGCTTGCTGAACAGTACTATTCGCTTTTTCAAAATCACATGCTTTTTTCAGATTTGAATCGAGATCGATTCGTATCAATGTTTTATCTGCAAGACTGTATGTTGGGTATCCATCCCAATCAGCCCAAACCCCATGCCCGGTATATGTTTCAAACGGGCCGTCATGAATTTCTTGAGTTAATGCAACTGCCGATTCAATAATAACATCTGCACCTCCCATCATCTCAGCAATTTTTGTTGTTCGCTCCATTATTGAAATTGAATCAGCCAAAGCAATTCCAACCATTCCACCACCGATTAGTTGCGGAACTGAAACTAAATATGGAATATTTTTTCTTTGAGCTGCACCGAGCATTGTATGTTCATCTGCCCCAGCCCCGGCAACTACTTCAAAAGGAATCCCTTTTGATTTTGCTATATATAATATTTCTTTTGAAATATTTTCTGATCGTAAACCCATAGGATAAGCCATGTTTCCGGCAGCTTTAATAATTACATCACCTTTGGCCGATAATCCACGTTCAATCAAATCGTGATCGAGTATCATTTCTTTCTCTAATTGCTCAAGCAATTCATCAGACATTTTAGTGATTTCAAATATATTACCACGTGGCAATTTTTTTTCATCAAATCCTAACTCCACCCCATCTACTCTATGCACTTCATCCAATACACCAGCCATTTCGTGGGCAACAACTGCTGAACTGGTTGTTACACCATCCACAATTCCTTTGCTAATAAGCTCAGCAATAAGTGTAGTAACACCTTCGTGAAGATTTGGTCCACTACCGGTAACTACAACAACTTTTCCACCTTTCTTTTTTGCAGATACAATACTATCCACAGCACTATCTACCATCTTTTTTACATCCGGTGAAAGTTTATCGTACAGTTTTTTAATTATTTCTCGGTTTTTCATTTTATTCTCTAATTTAAACTGTTATTAACTTAAACTCATTTCTTTTATTATTTTTTCAACTTTTACAAGGTCTTCTGGTGAATCAACACTAATGCCTAAAATGCTGTCACTTTTTGTTTCAATAACCTTAATTTTATATCCTTTCTCCAACACACGTAATTGCTCAAGCATTTCAATTTTTTCTAAATAGGTTTGTGGTAATTTCGATATTGTGAGTAGAAAATCTTTACTATACACATATAAACCTACATGTTCAAATATTTCAAGCTCAACATTATCTACGCTATAAGGGATAAGCGATCTAGAAAAATAGAGTGCATAATCATTTTCATCAACCACAACTTTTACAACAGCAGGGTCAGTATAATCTTTCTTTTCAATTTTAGTTTTAAGAGTTAACATTTGAATAGTTGCATCATCTAACATTGGCTGTACTGCTTCGTTAATCATATTCGAATCTAACAATGGCTGGTCTCCTTGAATGTTTACAACAATATCAGCCTCAATTATTTCTATAGCCTCAGCTAATCTATCAGTACCGGATTGATGTTCCGATTTTGTCATAACAGCTTTTCCGCCAAAACCCTCCACACATCTATATACATCATCATTATCGACAGCAACAAAGAGTTCATCTAACAAATTTGATTTAATTGCATGTTC
>JAOZNO010000809.1 GCA_029933755.1 Bacteroidales bacterium
TAAGAACCCGCTTAGCGGCTGAATACAGAAAAATATACTTTTCGGAGTAGACTCATAGTTTAAATCATTTTGTTATGAATACTACAAATATTAACAGTCCAACACTTCTGTTAAACAAAGAACAGGTTTTAAAAAATATTGAAACGATGGCAATAAAAGCCAAAAAGCATCATTTAATCTTTCGACCACATTTTAAAACGCATCAGTCTGCCGAAATAGGCAACTGGTTTAAAGATGTTGGTGTTGATAAAATTACGGTTTCATCTGTTGGAATGGCTAATTATTTTGCCCATGCAGGCTGGAAAGATATAACTATTGCATTTCCACTAAATGTTAGAGAACTGAATGATATTGAGAATCTGGCAAAAAAAATAAAGCTTAATGTGTTAATTAACTCATTGGAAACTATGCAGTACATGGTCAAAAACGGTACACAAAACATTGGATATTTTATAAAAATTGATACGGGTTATCATCGTGCAGGAATATTGGCAGAAAATGTTGAGCAAATTCAACAAATAATAGAAACTGCTGAGCAGAATAAAAATTTATATTTTAAGGGCTTTCTAGCTCATTTTGGTCATACATATCATGCAAATAATCAGTCAGATATACTTAAGATTTTTGAAACAGGAAGAACAAAATTAGCAAACTTGAAAGAACATTTTATTCATCAATATCCAAATATGCTAATCTCAATAGGAGATACGCCTTCATGCACATTAGCTAATAATTTTTCGGGTATTGATGAAATACGCCCCGGAAATCTTGTATTCTTTGATTTAATGCAAAGCAGTATAGGTGTTTGTCATGAAAAAGATATTGCGGTAGCAGTAGTCTGTCCGGTAGTAGATAAATATCCCGAAAGGGGTGAAGTGCTTATTTATGGTGGTGCTGTACACTTTTCAAAAGAGTACATATTTAATAAACAGCGGAATAAAATATTTGGAAAAATTGCACAATTAAGCCAAAATGGCTGGACAGAAATGGAAACGAAGATTTATTTAAGCAGCTTATCACAAGAACATGGTGTTATTAAAGCACCAAAAAGTTTTATTAATTCATTAAAAATTGGTGATTTATTAGCCGTACTGCCCGTTCATTCTTGCCTTACAGCGAATTTATTGAAAGAATACTTGCTTTTGGATGGTGAAAAAATAAAAATGTGGAGAAACTGCTAACAGCTAACTTTAACCTTTCTTTAACTCTTTTTAACCCACACTTAACTAATTATACCATCATTAGCATTTAGTTTTGCAATTGAAAAGATGGCCTCTAAAAATTATGTTAAATTTAATAAATATATAAAATGAAAAAAATAGCAATTATTTTAACAGCAATCGTCCTTATATCAAGTATTAGTACAAGTTCGTTTGCTCAGAAGGAAAAAGAAAAGAAAAAAGAGAAAAAAGTAAAAATTAAACTTGACAAAGAAGTTGACGGTAAACATACAAAAATAGATACCGTAATTGTTCTAAAAGAAGGTGAAAGCCTTAAAGATGCACTAAAAGAATACAACATTGATGTTGAGGAATTTAGCAAAGGAGACATACATACTTATAAGTTTCATACTAGCGCCGATGGTGAAGGCAAAGTGGAACAAAAAATCCTAATTGAAATTGATGAGGACGGTAAGCATAAAGTAAAAAGTAAGAAGGGTCATAAAATGATTTTTATTAGCGAAGATGGTGAAACACACGATTTTGATCTTGACGAAAATTCTGAACATATTTATAAATATAAAACCTCCGGTGATTCAATTACAAAGCTTATAGTTATGAGTGGGGGAACACATTGGGTGCATGGAGGCGATGAAGATGTACACATTATGAAAAAAAGTGATATGCATTTTATTTCTAAACATGGTAAAGATTATATGTGGAGAAAAGATGCAAAACCCGGTGATACTATACAAATAAAAACGATTGTAAGCATAAACGGAAAAGAAACAAATATAAATATAGAGGAAATTATTGTCGATGAAAAAGATTTACAAAAGGTACATAAAAAAGTAATGATTATTCATGCTGATACAGATGGAAAACATACAAAAATAAAAAAAGAATATATTATTTCATCAGATAATGATTTTGAATGGAGTGATAAAGATGAAAATGTTTTTATTATTAAAAAAGATGGAAAATCGAGCAAAATAAAAATTGAAATTGATGATGTAGATAAAAATGATTTGAAAAAATTAAAGCTTCCAAGATCTATTAAACCATTAAAAGTGAGTAATTTATTTATCATGTTTAACAAAGATGATAAAATGACACTGAGTTTTACAATTGAAGATAAAGCAAAAACAACAGTACGAATCTTTGATGAAAATGGTGAAAAATTATTTGAAGATGTAAAAAGTGATTTTTCCGGTAAATATTCAAAAGAAATTAAGAAAATGAAAGGAGATATGATCATTCAGGTATCACAGGGCAAAAAATATTTCCATAAAGAGTTAGAGATTGAGTACTAACAGGTAGATAAATAAATAACACTAAAGCCTCATTC
>JAOZNO010000810.1 GCA_029933755.1 Bacteroidales bacterium
GGCCTTAAAATATACATTACCCCTTTCCCTTTATTGCCAAAATCCTTTGATATAAAGTAGGATGTGAATAATAAGCAAAAACATAAGCAGGGTGTGGTGTAAGGTTTGTCAAACTACTTATTGATAGCTTTTTTAATGAAGATATTAATGAATCACCAAAACCAAAGCTTTTTGCAAAATTATCGGCCTGGTATTCATTTTTTCGTGAAAAAACATTCATAAACAAACCAATTATGGTTGATATAGGGCTAAATAACATTCCAAATGCAATTAAGCTTAATTCAAAACGGTAGTTATCTGCACCTAAGGCCATCGATAAATTTTCATTACCTATAAATAAAGAAAGTATGTAAAATATTACTCCGGTTTGAATTATTGACAAAATCATTGATACCAAAGTGTGTTTTAGCTTATAATGTCCAATTTCATGAGCTAAAACAGCAACAATCTCATTAATACTTAAATCATTAATTAAGGTGTCGTACAAAACAATTCGTTTCTTTTTGCCTAATCCTGTAAAGTAAGCATTTGCTTTTGATGATCTTTTTGAACCATTAATAACATAAATGTTGTCAATTTTAAACCCGGCTTTTTCACCAAATTTTGCAATTGCATCACGTAATTCACCATCTTCAAGTGGTGTTTGTTTATTAAAAAGTGGAACAATCAGATTAGAATAAAACATTGACATGAAAATTGAAAATCCACTAAGTGCAATCCATGCATATATCCAGAACATATCTGTTGTTTGAAAATACAACCATATGATAAAACCCAATATTCCACCTCCAATTATTATGGTAAGTAACCATCCTTTCAATTTGTCTAAAATAAAAGTTTTAACCGTTGTTTTGTTAAATCCAAATTTTTCTTCAATTACAAAAGTACTGTACACTGAAAAAGGTGTATTGATAATATCAGAAAGGAAAAACAGAATTCCAAAGAAAATAAGTGCTGACCAGACAGGGTGTGATGTATATCCTTCTGCGATTTTATCAAAATAGGCAAATCCACCCATGAATAACATGAGCATTACTAAAATTAACTGAAAACTTCCGCTAATTAAAGCGAAACGACTATTTACTTTCCCATATTCCTGTGATTTTTTATATTTATCCATATCGTAAATGTCAGAAAGCTCTTCAGGTAAATCAGTCGCTCTCTCTTGTGAATTAAGGTAGTCTAATACTCTGGAAACTAAATATTCTGCTATTAAAATAGCGACGATTATTATAAAAATGGTTTGATACATCTATTAAATTGTTTACTTGTGTTATGTTTAGTAACTTTTAATTAAAATTTCAGTGCGCAAATATACCAAAACATAATTAATTTTAGATTTGTTCCAATTTTTATACTAAATTTGAACTTCAACAATTGTAAAATCATAATCACTCTATTAAGTCAAGTGAAAAAGTTCAGGTAAACAAAACTTATGTGAATCTGTTAGACTTTATGGAGCGGTCAGATGGACAAAATTGTATTTGAAATATCAGAGTTATTTTAAACCAAAGTTTTTACAAATTTCAAATTATTAAACTCTTAAACAATATATTCACAAATGAAGAAATTTATTAAATGGTTTTTTGTTATCATATTGCTTGGTGTAATCTCTGCCGGCTCTTATTATGTTTACGATAACTATATTGTTAAACATGAAATACGAACCGACTTTAGTGTTGTACCAAACGATCCGGTATTTATTATTAATACTTCAAATCTTTCACAAGGTTGGACAACTATAAGTGAAAGTAATATTTGGCAGCATTTATTAAAAAATCCTTATTTTAAAGATATAAATGAATACGCAGAATTAATGAATGAGTTTCTGGCAAATAACAAAACTATGGATTTGCTTTTAGGAGATAGAAACATGCTAATATCTGCCCATATGATATCAGGTGTGGATTACGATTTTTTATTCATTATTGATATGAAGACTAGTAAAACACTATCAAGTGGAATTGATGATGCTCTTAAACTAGTTGAAGGATACGATCTTAAAAAAAGAAAATACCATGAAATTGAAGTTCTTGAATTTACCGAAATGGAAGATCCTTCTAATACTATTTACTTTTATATTTTAGACAATTTATTAGTTGGCTCATTTACTTCTGGATTAATAGAAAGGTCTATTGACCAAAAAGATACAAAGTATTGGAAAAATAATCGACAGTTTATTGAAGTATCTGAAGAGCTTAGTAGTCGAAAACTTATAAAATTCTTTTTTAATTACGATCAATTACCCCGATTTCTTAATATTTATATGGAAGATATGGAGGAGTCAGCAAAAAGTATTGCTGATGCACTTTCATTTTCAATTTTCCATGTAAATCTTGACGATGATCGTCTGAGTTTTGATGGATATACCGTTTTGGATTCAACAGCATCATACTTTAGTGCACTTACAGATGTTAAACCGGGTAAAATGAGTGCTTACGAAATTATCTCAGATCAGGCAGCATTATATTTGTCAATTGGTTTTAAAAGATCATCTTGGAAAT
>JAOZNO010000092.1 GCA_029933755.1 Bacteroidales bacterium
AGTTAAAGGGCAAAAGAACAAGTTAAAAGCGTCAATTTATTTAGTGTCAACTCCTAAGCACAGTACATTAAAAAATACAGCTAACTTGATTATTTTAAAACTTATGAAACAAATATTATTCTACTTACTCTTTTTATCTTTATTAAGTACTGCGTGTAATGAGGGGCAGAAAGATAAAAGCAAAATACCTGTGGCAAGAGTTTTAGACAAATACCTATACAAAGAAGACATTAAAGATATTGTACCTGAGAACCTAAGTGCGATAGACAGTGCCAACCGAGTAAGAAACTACATTGATATGTGGCTAAAAAAACAGGCAATGATGAAGACTGCTGAGATAAATCTAATAGAAGAGCAAAAAGATGTATCAAAAGAGCTTGAAGATTACCGTATGACTTTGCTAATTTCAAGATACATCCAGCTTTTTCTGGAACAAAACCTGGATACGATTATTACTGAAAAACAAATTGAGACCTATTATAATTCACACCCAGAAGTATTTAAAATTCACCAGCCAGCTGTTATGGCTCTATATATAAAAATATTACGAACAGCTCCTAATATTGACATTATTAGAAATAATTACAAGTCGTCAAGGGAAAGAAATATTCAGGAATTAAAAGTTTTTTGTGAAGAAAATGCTACTAGATATGATAATTTTAACAACGAATGGATTTATTTTAAAGATCTTATTCTTGATATACCAATTAGGGTAGATGACCAACAAAAGTTTTTAAGATTAAATAAATTTATTGAAGTTTATGATTCCACCTATTACTATTTTGTGAAAATTGATAATTTTCGTCTGAAAAATGCTACTGCACCAATAAAATTTGTTAAAGGACAAATTCAGGTTGGTATATTAAATGACCGAAAAGATAGACTAAATCGTGATTTGGAAAATAATATTTACAATAATATGTTAGATAATAACGATATTGAGATTATAGAAGTACAATAGGTAGTTTGCTAAAAGAAATAAAACTCCCCATTAGTATAGATATTTATAGATTAATAATATAAATTAATAAGTAAAAGAATGTACAGAATAGTTTTCATAAGTATTTTGCTGTTTTTATCACTAACAAGTGTTCAAATAAAAGCACAAAACGATTCAATAATAGATAATGTAATTGCGGTTGTTGGAAACCAGATTATTTTAAAATCAGAAGTTGAAGAGCAGTTGTTGCAAATGCAAGCAAGAGGAATGGTAGGTGAAGGAGATCAAAAATGTAAGATATTTGAAGATTTGCTTCTCAATAAGCTTTTAGTAGTACATGCTAAAATTGATAGTATTGAAGTTAGCCAAAAACAAGTAGATTCTGAAATTGACGGTAGACTTGAAACCTTTATAAACCAAATTGGTGGCCCTAAAGAGCTTGAAGCATACTTTGGTAAAAGCATACCTGAAATAAAAGAAGATTTTAAACCTATTGTTCGCGAACAATTGCTTGCACAAAAAATGCGTAGTGAAATTACCATAGATGTTAAAATTACCCCGTCAGAAGTAAAAAGTTTCTATAAGTCTATTCCTAAAGATAGTTTACCAATTATTAATGCCAATTTTGAAATTGCACAAATTGTTATTGAACCTAGAATCAAAAAAGAACAAAAAAATGCTGTTCAAAACAAATTAAAAACTTTAAGGGAAAGAATAGTTAATGGTGAAAACTTTTCAACATTAGCTGTATTATACTCTGATGATAAATCGTCGGCTAAAAATGGCGGAGAATTAGGTTTTGTTAACAAAAGCGATTTGGTTAAGGAGTTTTCAGCAGTTGCCTTTAATCTTGAAAAAGAGGAAGTTTCTGAAATTGTAGAAACAGAATTTGGCTATCATATCATTAAGTTGATTGAAAAAAGAGGAAACCAGATTAACGTTCGACATATTTTACTAATTCCTAAAATTGCTTCAGATGCCAAATATAAGGCCAGGCAACAATTGGATAGTATTACAAAGCTTATAAGATTAGATTCCATTACTTTTGGACAAGCTGCTTTGCGCTTTTCTCAAGATGATGATACTAAAAAGAATGAAGGTTTAATGATTAACCCTTATACCGGAGCTTCTAAATTTGAAATCAAACAACTTGATCCGGCAACTAATTATGCATTAAGAAATCTGGATGTTGGTCAAATTTCTGAACCATTTGAGGCACAAAATGGTAAAGCAAAAACCGTATATAAAATAATTTACAAAAAATCAGAAACAAAGCCACATACAGTTAACCTAACTGATGATTATCAACAGGTTCAGGATATGGCGATCGCCAATAAAAAACAAAGAGTAGTTAAAAAATGGGTTGAGAAAAAACAAAAAGAAACTTATGTTAAAATTCCGGGTAAATTTAGGAAGTGTTCTTTCGATTTCCCAGGCTGGATTAAATAGTGTTTATCCGATTTTGATATTAAACTCTAAATTTGATAAAAAAGGCTGGCAACTATTAAGTTGCCAGCCTTTTTTATTCAGATATAAATAGAAGAACTATTTAGAGTTTGTCAGTTTTTTTGTAATAATTTATTTTTTTACATTTTGTTAAAGGTTAGTAGTTCTCAGTATTCAGTCAATTCTTGTAGTACAGCATTTTTTTCTGCGTACTGAGAACTGCGTACTCTCTAACAAATTAACAAGATACCTTACTTAGTGTTACTAAGAAAACTGCTTTTTTTATAAGTATCTTTTAGGAATCGTCAAGAATAAGGCTTGTGAACCGAGTTTACGAGCTCATGAACACCATAGAATTAATAAAAATATGGTGAATAAATCTTGAAAATCAAGGAGTTTACTTTCGTAAATAACTGTTTTCAAGATGAGCATAACGCAACCTTTAGCTCACGAACACCATTAAAATAACTACACTTGTGAGTAATTATTAGCGTTTTCTTAGAGATACTACTTAAATGAATATTCTCAACTTTATAGACTCACACTATTTATCGTAAACTTTCGGTTTAATTTCTCCTTTTATAACCATTAATCCATTCATTGCCAGTGCTCTCATTTCATCCTCACCGGGATAAACATGTACAGGAGCAATACGGTGTACTCTTTCAATAATTTTGTTTACAAAGTATTTTGAATTTGCAATTCCACCAGTTAATAAAATACCATCAACATTACCTTTTAATGCGGGGCACATAGAGCCTATTGCTTTTGCTACCTGATAAGCCATTGCATCAAGGTAAAATTTAGCTTCTTCATCACCATCCATAGCACGTAACTCAACATCGTATGCACTGTTTGTACCCAGATAAGCAACCAAACCGCCTTCACCCTTTATCATCCTTTTAATTTTCTCTTTGGTATAGTTTCCACTAAAACACATATTTACCAAATCTCCAACAGGCAAAGTTCCACTACGTTCCGGTGAAAATGGCCCTTCACCATCAAGACCTTGATTTACATCAATTACCCGGCCTTTTTCATGTGCACCAACGGTTGTTCCTCCTCCCATATGAACTACAATAAGGTTCATATCTTCATATGCCCTCATTAACGATTTAGCATGCAAACGGGCAACCGCTTTTTGATTTAATGCATGAAAAATTGATTTTCGCCTGAATGCCGGATGCCCTGAGACTCTTGCCAAAGGCGATAATTCATCAACCACAACCGGATCAGCAATATAGGCTTTGGCATCTTTTAACTTATCCGCAATTTCTTTGGCAATTAAACCTCCTAAATTACTAGCATGCTCACCTAAAGGACTATTAATTAAATCTCTAATCAGATTTTCATTTACCTCATAAATACCTGACTCAATTGGTTTAACCAATCCTCCCCTTCCTACAACTGCCCTAATTAAATCAATTTTTATGTCAGCTTTATTTAGTTCTTTAAATATAATATCTTTTCTAAAATCAAACTGTTCAGCAATAGTTTTAAACTTTTTCAGTTCTTTATTACTGTGTTTTATATCTTTCAAAAAAACAGGGTTTGCATTTTTATATATTGCAATCTTAGTTGAAGTAGAACCCGGGTTAATTGCTAATATTCTTATATTTTCCATTTACTATTATATTCGTACGACTTTGCAAATCAACTTATTCAATATCAATTACATTAGGCACCTAATGCAGCAAGGTAAATACTATTTAGTTTTGACTCTTCGCTATCTGAACGTGAAGTTAATACAATTGGTACTTTCGCTCCAAGAATAACAGCTGCAATACCTGAATGAGCAAAAAAGCTTAATGATTTATATAAAATATTTCCTGCCTCAATATTTGGCATTAGCAATAAATCAGCATCGCCAGCCACATTACCCATAATCCCCTTATGTTCAGCACTTTTCCTACTAATCGCATTATCAAAAGCAAGTGGGCCATCAATTATACAATTTGCAATTTGGTTTCTTTCTGACATTTTAGCAATTATAGCCGCATCAACACTCGATGGCATTGACTGGTTAACTGTTTCGGCAGCAGAAATTGCAGCTACCTTAGGGCTGGTAATTCCTATTTTGTTCAAATATTTTACTGAATTATTTACAATACCAATTTTTGCTACTAAATCCGGAGCAATATTCATAGCAACATCAGTTACTCCCAAAAGTTTGTGATAATCTTTTATTTCAAATAATGCTAAATGAGATAATATACTTCCTGTTCTTAATCCCCACTCTTTATTTAAAACTCCTTTCAGTAAATTTGCTGTAGGAACATTTCCTTTCATTAATATTTGAGCTGCACCTTGCCTGACTAATTTTATTGACAGCTCAACCGCTTCAATTTTATCCTTTTTATCAATAACTTCCACATTAGATAAATCAAAGTTAATTTCAGCGGCTATTTCTTTAATTTTTTCTGAATCACCAACAAGAACCGGCTCAATACAATTGTTATGATGTGCTGCTTTAATTGCTTCCAGTGCATGTTTGTCATGAGCTACAGCCAGAACCAGTTTCTTTTTTTGTTTTTCTTTATCCTGCTTAAATAAATCTTCCAGCTTTGTAAACATATATCATTAAATTTAATTTGACAGCTTGAAACTGTTTTCTTTTAAATCGTAATACTTTTATTCTAACACGATCTGTTGTCAAGTCAAGCCTATGTAGAATTAAATTATCCGTTTAATATTTCTAAAGTATCATTAGCAATAACATACTCTTCGTTTGTTGGTACAACCATTACAGTTACTGTTGAATTGTCTTTACTTATTATTGCCTCTTCACCTCTTAAACCATTATTTTTTTCATCATCCAAATCAATACCAATAAAAGATAAGCCTTCAGTAATACTCTTACGAATTTTATCTGCATTTTCACCAATTCCACCCGTAAAAATTAACATATCAACACCACCCATAGCTGCTGCATAAGAGCCAATGTATTTTTTTATCCGGTAAGCGTACATTTCCAACCCAAGCTTAGCACGTTCATTACCTTCTTCAGCTGCTTGTTCAATCTCTCTCATATCTGATGAAACACCAGTTATTCCAATCATTCCACTATGCTTGTTAATCAGAGTTCTTGCAGTTTCAACGCCAGTTTCTTCTTTTTCCATTAGAAATAATAAGGCACCTAAATCCAAATCGCCTGTTCTGCTACCCATAATTAAGCCTTCAACGGGTGTTAAGCCCATTGATGTATCAACAGAATTACCACCTTTGATGGCTGTTATTGATGCTCCATTTCCCAGATGACAAGCAACAATTTTTTGTTTTTTAATATCTACATTAGCAATTTCACAAGCCTTATCAGCAATATATCTGTAGCTTGTACCATGGAATCCATATCGTCTTACGCCATATTTTTTATAAAGCGCATAAGGTGTAGCATACATAAAGGCTTTTGCCGGCATTGTTTGATGAAAAGCAGTATCAAATACAGCTACTTGAGGTATATTAGGTAAAAGCAAGTCCATAGCCAATATACCTTTATAATTATGAGGATTATGCAAAGGTGCAAGCTCACTAACTTTTTTAATATCTTCTTTTACCTCATTGTCAATTAAAACACTCTTTTTAAACTTTTCGCCACCGTGTGCAACTCTATGCCCTACTGCCTCAATTTCATCAAGTGAAGAAATACAACCATGTTTTTCACTAATTAATACACCCAAAATATATTCAATACCTCCCTGATGATCCAATATATCACCTTCAAATTTTACTTTTTGTCCATTATTTTTTTCGTGCTTTAAAAATGCACCTTTTAAACCAATTTTTTCAACAACACCCTTTCCCAAGACTAAATTATCAGTCATATTAAAAAGCTGGTATTTTATTGATGAACTTCCACAGTTCAAAACCATTATCTTCATCTGTATAGTTTTATATTTTTCTAAATTTTAATCCTCAAACTTATAATTTAATTTACTTACAATTAATTGTTTTTTGCATATTGTCGACTTTATTTCCATGTGTATCGTATGCATAAAACCCCATACATGTTTTCCTACCTAAATGTTGAGCCCTAACCAATTTCTTAATTAATGGTGATGCTTTGTATTTCATATCACCAAATTCATTATACAGATTATCCATCCACCGAACCACTTTATCAAGGCCAATTTTATCGGCCATTTCAAAAGGTCCCAAAGGAAGTCCTAATCCATTCCTCATGGTTAAATCAATATTTTCCTTAGTGGCCACACCTTCCATTAATGCATCGCACGCTTCGCCAATTAAGGCAACAAATAACCTAACACTAATTAGCCCGGGTGATTCGTCAACAGGAATAGGAATTTTACTTATAAGTGTAGTAAATTTTCGAACATTTTCACAAGTTTCCTCAGATGTGTACAAGCCTTTAACCACTTCTACAATATTTGCACCGGGATTAGTAGTAGAAAAATGCAAACTGAGGCATCGGTCTTTGTGGATTAATTCATTTGCCAATTCAGTAATAACCGTTGTAGTAGAATTTGTTGCAATAATCGTATGTTCACTTACATGTTCTTCAATTTTCTTAAAAACACTTTTCCTGATGTCAACACTAAACTCTCTTTGTTTAGAAAGGATTGATTCAATAACCAAATCACAGTCTTTAAAATCAGTATACTTAAGAGTTCCCTTTACTCTGGCTAAAACTGCTCTTTTGTCACCGGCAGTCATACCCCAATGCTCAATTTTATCATCCAGTTCTTCAGCTAATTCCCTGTAGGTATCATCAATACTTGCCTGATCTAACTCAAGAAAAACAACCTCTATACCTTTTGAGGCAATCATTAAAATAATCCTCTGCCCAGTTGTTCCGGCACCTACAATTCCAATTTGAGCAAACAATGCCTTAGGTCTCTCCTTTTTGCTAAGTGCATAATCTTCAATTTGTTCAATTATTAATTCTTCCATTTATTTTATATTATTTTTTTCTAAGGTCTCTGACCTATTTAATGTTGCTTACGCATTTATGCAAAGTACTTACTAATTGTAAATTACACAAAAGTAAATGTCGAAAAACTTTTGTTATGGTACTTAGGGTTTGTAATAAAATAGCATTGTTCAAATGCCCAGTTTATTTCATTACAAATCCTTATTTATAATCCTGCTGCCTGATTAGCAGTAATAGCCACCAAGTTTACTATATCACTTACCGAACATCCACGTGATAAATCATTAATTGGAGCTGCCATACCTTGTAAAATAGGTCCAATAGCTTCGGCATCAGCCATTCGTTGAACCAGTTTATAGGCAATGTTTCCTGTTTCAAGTGTTGGAAAAACCAACACATTTGCTTTTCCGGCAATTTGGCTTTCCGGTGCTTTTTTCTTACCAATTGCTTCAATTATAGCTGCATCTGCCTGTAATTCACCATCAATTAACAAATCAGGAGCCATTTCTTTGGCAATTTTTGTTGCACTTACCACTTTATCAACCATTTCATGCTTTGCACTTCCTTTGGTTGAAAAACTTAACATGGCCACCCGTGGCTCCATTTTAGCAATCGCTTTTGTTGTTTTGGCAGTAGCTACGGCAATCTCAGCTAATTCCTTATCAGTAGGGTTTGGATGAACCGCACAATCAGCAAAAACCATTAGACCATTATCACCAAATTCTTTATTCTTTAATATCATGATAAATGCACCCGAAACCACGCTAATACCCGGAGCAGTTTTCACATACTGAAATGCTGGACGTAGTACATCACCTGTTGCATTTCTGGCACCTGCTACCTCTCCATCAACATCACCATTTTTAATCATTAATACGCCTAAAAACAATGGGTCTTCAATTAATTTTGACGCATCTTCTCTTGTAAGTCCTTTCTCTTTTCTTAATTCAACCATTAAATCAATATACTCATCTTTTTTAGGATGATCTTTAGGATCAACTATTTCAGCTTTATCAATATTACTTAGCTCATGTTTTGCAGCTAAATCCTTTATTTCTTTTGGGTTTCCCAATAAAACAATTTGTGCAATGCCTTGAGACAACACCTCATCTGCTGCTTTTAGTGTTCTTTCTTCTGTTCCTTCCGGCAACACAATTTTTTTATTATACTTTTTTGCACTTTCTTTAATTTGTTTTAACAAGTCCATGATTATTAAGTTTTTATATTCTTTTTATTTTTTCACAAATTTAAGGAAAAACTTTTGATTATTTAATGATAGAATATACTTTTAAAGTTTTTTAAATATGTTAAACAGCAAACAAATTGATGATTTTTGATTGACAATTGAAGATGTTAGCCTGCAAGACTTGTTATTTAAGTTGGCTATGATATAATAATTTGTGGGTTATCGCTATTAAAAAGAATCGTTACTATTCAGTATGCTTATAGATCTCATAAACAATTATATGCTACAGATTCACAGATTAAAAAAATCAATAAATTTGATTTTCACAGAAAAACAAGCAAAGCTTGTTTTAAAATCTGTGAATCTGCGGCATTTTTTTACAATTAAATAGCTGAGTAGTTACAAAGAATCTAAAAAGTGTTCTAGTTTCTAAATTCATAGTTCTAATTTCTAATTTTCTTTTTAAAAAAATGGAATGGTATGAAATTTTAATAACCATAGGAATTGGCTTAATGGCCGGTTTTATTAATACTTTGGCAGGAAGTGGATCTTTACTGACCTTACCATTATTAATGTTTATGGGTTTACCGGCAAATGTTGCAAATGGAACAAACCGTATAGCAATATTGCTGCAAAATGTAGTTGGTGTAAGCAGTTTTAAGCAACAAAAAGTATTTACATTTAAAGAAGGTATCTGGCTGGCTATTCCGGCAATAATTGGTTCAATTTTAGGTGCATTTTTAGCAGTGGATCTGGATGAGGAATTAATGGAAAAGTTCATTGCCGGTCTGCTGGTTTTTATGTTTTTCTTTATTCTTTATAAACCCGAACGGTGGCTAAAGGGAAAAGCTGAAATAAAAAGCAAACCAGGTATCTGGCAAATTATAATATTCTTTTTTATTGGCGTGTATGGTGGTTTTATTCAGGCAGGTGTAGGTTTTTTTCTACTTGCCGGTTTGGTATTAGGTGCAGGCTTTGATTTAGTAAAAGCCAATGCCATTAAAGTTTTTATTGTTTTATTATATACCGCCTTTGCATTAGCCATTTTTATGTTTAACGACCAGGTAAATTACGTAATCGGACTTGTATTGGCAATTGGTAATATGGGCGGCGCATATATCGCATCGCGACTTGCCGTGAAGAAAGGAGCCGGATTTATTCGTATTATTTTGTTAGCTACATTAGTTATATCTGCTAGTAAATTATTGGGTTTGTTTTAAACGCTATTGCACTGCTTTTATAAAGAGGTTACAAATA
>JAOZNO010000093.1 GCA_029933755.1 Bacteroidales bacterium
ACTGAAGAACGCAGGAATCTTGGTGCACATTACACTTCTGAAAAGAACATATTTAAACTGATAAAACCATTATTCCTTGATGAACTAAGGGCAGAATTTGAAAAAGTAAAATCAAGCAAGCCTAAACTGAAAGAATTTCATAAAAAGCTATCGACCCTAAAATTCCTTGACCCGGCATGTGGTAGTGGAAATTTTTTGATTATCACATACCGGGAGTTACGGCAACTTGAAATTGATATATTACGTGAATTGTTCAAATATGGTGAACGTGTCCTTAATATTTCAGATATAATTTGGATAAACGTTGACCAGTTTTATGGAATTGAATACGATGAATTTGCAGCCCGTATTGCTGAAGTTGCCATGTGGTTGATAGATCATCAAATGAATATGAAAATATCGGAAGAATTTGGTCAATATTTTGTTCGCTTACCACTTACCAAATCTGCAAAAATAATTCATGGAAATGCTTTAAGAATAGACTGGAACACTTTGGTTGAAGGAAGTTCTATTGATATTACTGCCACTCAAACCAACATCATACAAGTAAATGAACCAATAGCACATTACGAAACTTTAAATGTTTATTCAAAAGCAGTTAATATAACAAAAGGCAATTTGCCTGTTGAAGATAAAAAATGGGATACAAGAAATAGGGGTAAAGTAGATTATATATTGGGTAATCCTCCATTTATAGGATATTCAAATCAAACTAAAGAACAAAAAAATGACTTAAAGTTTATTTTTGAAGATGTGAAAGGAGCAGGTGTAATGGATTATGTTTCAGCTTGGTATATTCGAGCTGCACGATTTATCCATAATCAAAAAATCAAAGTTGCTTTTGTTTCTACAAACTCTATTTCCCAAGGAGAACAAGTAGGGATTTTATGGAACGAAATGTTAAATAAATACGGAATTAATATCAATTTTGCTCATCAAACTTTTAATTGGAGTAACGAAGCAAAAAAAAATGCTGCTGTTCATGTGATTATCATTGGATTTTCAAATTTTGAAGAAAAAAACAAAAAGATATTTTATTATGAAGATATAAATGGTGAGCCCCTTGAAGTAAAGGCAAATAATATTAATCCTTATTTAGTGGATACAAGTAATGTCCTTATTTTTCGTAAAAGTAAACCAATATGCTCAGTTGCTGAAATGGTAAAAGGAAGTTCACCAACTGATGGGGGGTACTTAATTTTAGAAGATGAGGAGAAAAAAGAATTATTAAGAAAAGAACCAAAAGCAGAAAAATTTATTAAATCTTATGTCGGAAGTAGGGAATTTATCAATAATATCCAAAGATGGTGTCTTTGGTTAAAAGATATTTCACCAAATGAACTTAAAGAAATGCCTTTTGTTCTGGAACGTCTTAATCTTGTCAGAAAAATGAGATTAGAAAGTAAAAAAATATCAACTCAGAAATGGGCTCAGTACCCATCACTGTTTGTTGAAGAAAGGCAACCAGAAGGCAATTATGTTATTGTACCTAGAGTTTCTTCTGAAAGAAGAAAATATATCCCAATGGGTTTTCTGAGCAGTAATACAATTATTAGTGATAGCGGAATTGCATTACCAGACGCAACTCTTTATGTTTTTGGAGTTATAACTTCTAAAATACATATGGCATGGGTGGCATTTACTTGTGGGCGATTAAAAAGCGATTATAGATATTCAAATACTTTAGTTTACAATAATTTTCCTTGGCCAAAAGAACCAAGCGAAAAAAACAAAAAGAAAGTAGAAGATAAGGCCCAAAAAGTATTGGATGTTCGGGAAGAATTTCCGGAAAGCAGTTTGGCCGATTTATACGATCCTTTAACCATGCCGCCAAAACTGGTTAAGGTACATCAGGAATTAGACAAAGCTGTAGATTTGTGTTATCGACCAAAAGCTTTTACAACAGAAAATGCACGTATTGAATTTTTGTTCGATTTGTATAATCAATATACCTCAGCTTTATTTAAAAAAAAGAAGAAGAAATGAATTTCTCTATAAGGCAATTAGGAGTTGTGATGAAATAAATTGACTGTTTTGGCGTAATTATTTTGTTCTTTAGCAACTTGAAAAACAGCAAATAACGAGTTATTTAAAGTGTGTTTCAAGGAAGTTAAAGGAAAAAGAACGAATTGAAAGCGTTAATTTATTTATTAACAGCTCATTAGGAGGTTGTTTGACCAATAACCCATTTAATTTAAGTTATTAAGATTCCTTATTTTGCATAGCGGGTTTAATTTTCAAATTAGCACATCTTAAATTAATTTCCAAACGAATTACCTGCCAACCACCCCGTAGAATAGGCAATTTGTAAATTGTAACCACCCGTTTCAGCATCTAAATCAATCATTTCGCCGGCAAAATACAGTCCGCTTACTAATTTTGATTCCATTGTTTTAGGTGATATTTCATTAGTGGAAATACCGCCGGCAGTTATGATTGCTTCTTTAAAAGAGCGATGATTAATTATTTTAAATCGCAAATTTTTAAGCAATAGCTTTATTTTTTTTCTTTCTTTGGCCGAAACTTGATGACACTCTTTGTCAGGGTCAATATTAAGTTGTTCAATAAAAACAGGAATCATACTTGAGGGTAACCAGTTTTTAAAAATATTACCAAATTTTTTCTTTCCATGTTCATTTAGGTCACGAATCAGGCGATTATCAAGTTTTTGTTCGTCAAGGGCAGGTTTAAGGTCAATAGTGATTTCCACTTTGTTTTTTTTATGCAGTTCAGCTACTACAATCCTGCTCAGTGTCAGTATTATCGGCCCCGATAGTCCAAAATGAGTAAAAATCATTTCACCAAAAGCTTCGCCTGCTTTTTTATCGTTCACCCAAACGATTGCTTTTACATTTTTAAGGTTCAGACCTTGTAACTTTTGGGCAGTTTGCCCTTCTGTTATTAAAGGTACAAGTGCAGGTATTACATTTTCAATTTTATGTCCGAGTTTTTTTGCCAGTTCAAAACCTTCACCTGTTGAACCTGTTGCAGGATATGATTTGCCCCCTGTTGCTAAAATAACTGACGGAGCCATTATTTTTTCATTCTTAGCCACAATACCTAGCACAACACCATTCTTTATCAGAATTTTTTCAACTTTATAGTTGCAGCGTATTTCGACTTTTAACTCTTTTACCCAACGTAACAAAGCTTGTAGCACGTCAGCAGCCCGGTTTCCTGCAGGGAAATATCGTCCACCTCGCTCTAAAATTACCTCTACTCCATATTTTTGAAGCAATTTAATAATATCTTCAGAAAAATATTTTGAAAACGCATTTCGTAAAAACTTGCCATTGGGATATACATGAGTAATAAATTCACCAATTGCTGCGCTGTTGGTAATGTTACAGCGCCCTTTTCCCGTAATAAGTAGTTTACGGCCAGCTTGTCGCATTTTTTCAAGCACCAGTACTTTTGCACCTAGTTCTGCTGCTCTACCTGCTGCCAGTAGGCCTGCCGGGCCTGCGCCTATCACTATAATATCAAAATTATCCATTGGCTGCAAAGGTAAATTTTATTCCTAATTTCTAAGCTTCGTGAAAAAAGTTTGTCAGAATAACTTAAAATATCTACTTTTGACATCAAAATAAAAGCAAATTGGAAAAAAATATAAAAATATCACTATTTGTAGATTTGTTTGAGAGAATATCTGCTATATTTTCTTACTTTCCTTTTCATGCTTTTTTACGAACAACTACGACAACCCCTTGGGGGTTAAAAATTTTCATATAATCCATTAAGGAATTAATTTCCAAAGTTGCATAACTGAATAATTCCCCGCTAAGGCGGGGCAGGCTATGCGTTTTTTCTTTGTTGGAATTGAGGCGTCGAATCTTGAAGTTGTATGCTTATACTACGAAAGGTTCGCAACAGCCTGTTCCGAACTTTATTCGGGAAAAAGTCCGGCAACGAAAAAATGCACCTTTGGTAAATTTATTAGTTTTTAATATTTCTCTTATTGTCTACTAAGTTGCGAAATTACAAATTATTAAAAGTGAAACTTATAGATTTATGAATTAATCAGGATAGTTCATGTAGGCGAATTCAAAAAGAAATATTTTATATAGTCCTTTTAACTTACCTTTGGTGTAAAGTTATAGAGGATAAGAAAATTAAAAATAAGAATAATGCAAGTTTTAAAATTTGGAGGAACTTCAGTTGCTTCACCCGAAAATATATTAAAGGTTGTTGAAATTGTAAAAGCTAAAACACGCAATAAACAATTAGTTATTGTAGCATCGGCTATGGGTGGTGTTACTAATTGTTTAGTAAAATCGGGAGAGCTGGCACGTACAGGTAATGAACAATATAAATCAATTTTGCAGGAAATTGAGCAAAAACATTTTCATGCTGTTGACCAATTATTTTCATTTGAGAAACAAAGTGAGCTAAAAGCAAATATCAAATTAATACTAAATGAACTGGATGATATTTGTAATGGTATTTTTCTGCTAAAGGAGATTTTTCCTAAAACAAAAGACTTTTTATTAAGTTT
Source organism: Bacteroidales bacterium (assembly GCA_029933755.1). GTDB lineage: Bacteria > Bacteroidota > Bacteroidia > Bacteroidales > NBLH01 > NBLH01. The sequence continues at coordinate 4,496 of JAOZNO010000093.1, forward strand.
TGGCGAAAGATTATCTGCCTTAATTATTTCAGAGAGTTTTAATGAGAATTCGATACCCACAAAATTAATTGATGCTCGTGATTTAATCATTACCGATGAAAATTTTGGAAATGCAAATGTGAATTTTGAATTAACAAATAAAAATGTTCATCAAAAGCTGAAAGATGTCAAAGAAAATGTTTTTGTTTCGGGTTTTATTGCTTCTTCAATGAGCCGGAAACTTACTACATTAGGTAGAGGAGGCTCAGATTATACGGCTTCTATTTTATCAAGTGCGGTTGATGCTGAAATACTTGAAATATGGACAGATGTTGATGGTGTAATGACTGCTGATCCGAATATTGTTAGCAGTGCCTATCCTCTTGAAAAACTTTCATATGAAGAGGCTATGGAACTTTCCCATTTTGGCGCAAAAGTAATTTATTCACCAACTATTAACCCTCTTCTTCGTAAAGGAATTCCGATTTTGATTAAAAACACATTTAATCCTGATGCTAATGGAACTTTGATATGTAAAGATGGTCGTGACAATGGAAAGCTCTTAAAAGGATTGTCACGTATAAACGAAATCTCATTACTTACACTAACGGGTGGGGGAATGGTAGGTGTAACAGGTGTTGCTGCACGTTTGTTTACAACACTATCCTTAAGTCAGGTTAATGTTATTTTTATTACTCAGGCATCTTCGGAACATACGATTACCGTTGGAATTAATTTAGATGAAGAAACTGTTGCGAGTGAAGCCATTAATAAAGAGTTTGAACGAGAAATCGCCTTAGGGCGAATTAAAGCATTAGAGGTGGAGGGTGACCATTCAATTGTTGCTTTAGTGGGTGATAATATGAAAGAATCAATAGGTTTAAGTGGTAAGTCGTTTAGTGCACTTGGAAAGAATGGAATAAATGTCCGGGCAATTGCCCAGGGATCAACTGAACGTAATATTTCAGTAGTTATTAAACGTAAAGATGTTCATAAAGCGTTAAATGTGCTTCATGAACGTTTTTTTCTGTCAAAATTAAAGAAGGTACATTTATTTTTGATTGGAGTGGGTAATGTGGGAAAAACACTCGTTTCTCAAATTCAGGAACAGTATGTTTATTTGAAAAAAGAACATAAACTTGAAATAAAGATTATTGCTTTGGCGAATAGTCGAAAAATGCTTTTTAATAAAGATGCTATTAATTTAGATAGCTGGAATGAGCAGCTGTATGAAGATGGAGAAACTATGGATAAAGACAAATTTATTGAACGAATGCAACAGATGAATCTCCGAAATAGTGTTTTTGTTGACAATACAGCCAATGAAACAATCGCTGGTTTATATAATCAGGTTTTAGATAAAAGCATTTCGGTAGTTGCATCAAATAAAATTGCTGCATCATCAGAATATTTGAATTATATCACACTAATTTCACTGGCAAAACAAAAAAATATAAAGTTTTTGTTCGAAACTAATGTTGGAGCAGGTTTGCCAATATTGAAAACCATAAGGGATATGATAAAAAGTGGTGATAAAATCTTTAAAATACAAGCTGTTTTGTCAGGTAGCCTAAATTTTATATTTAATAATTTTGTAGTAGGACGATCATTTTCTGATATTGTGAAACAAGCCATGGATGAGGGATATACTGAACCTGACCCTCGTATCGATTTAAGTGGTCAAGATGTAGCCAGAAAGATTTTGATACTTGCACGTGAGTCTGGTTACGAGATGGAAATGGATGCTATTGAAAATAATAGTTTTATGCCAGCTGAGTTAATGGCAAAAAAAACAGTGCAAGAGTTTCTGGATGCTTTGCCGGATTATGATGAATATTTTGAAAAAATAAGGATAGAAGCTGAAACCGAAGGAAAGAAATTGCGTTATGTGGCTGAATTTAATGAGGGAAAAGCAAATGTTGGGCTTAAAAAGGCTGATCCTTCGCAAGCCTACTACCAGTTAGATGGAAAAGATAATATTGTATTACTTTATTCAAACCGATATAAAGAACAACCTTTGGTAGTTAAAGGTGCCGGTGCCGGTGCCGAAGTAACCGCATCTGGTGTTTTTGCTGATATAATTTCAATTGCAAACCAGTAAGAAATGATTATTGTCGAATGAATATTGAATAATGTAAAACTAATAGACAATTATCAATATTCAAAAAACAATGAAAAATAGATAATAATTTATGGATAAATTAAAGATATTCGCTCCTGCAACCGTTGCAAATGTTTCATGTGCATTTGATATTTTGGGCTTTGCACTTGATACAGTTGGTGATGAAATGACTTTTACAAAAACTACTGAAAAGCTTGTTCAAATTACATTGCCTGAGAATAGCAACTTACCAACCGACCCTTTAAAAAATGTGGCAGGTGTAGTGGCAATTGAAATGTTGAAAAAAGCTAATGCTGATTTTGGAGTTCTTATTGAAATTGATAAAAGGATTAAACCCGGTAGTGGTATAGGTTCAAGTGCGGCAAGCTCTGCTGGTGCTGCCTATGGTGTAAACAGGTTGTTAGGTGATATTTATGACAATGCAGAGTTGGTGCAGTTTGCCATGTTAGGTGAAGCTTTAGCTTCAGGAGTTGCGCATGCTGATAATGTAGCCCCTGCAATTTTTGGTGGCTTTGCCCTTGTACGTAGCTATTCACCTTTAGAAGTAATTAAGCTAAATTCACCCAATGAGCTATTTTGTACAGTTATTCATCCACAAATTGAAGTGAAAACAGAAAAGTCAAGAAAGATTTTAAAGAAAAATATTCTATTAAAAGATGCTGTTGAGCAATGGGGCAATATAGCAGGTTTAATATCAGGTTTGTATTCAGAAGATTATGACTTAATCGGTCGTTCTTTACAGGATAAAATTGTGGAACCTGTACGCTCTTTGTTCATTCCTTTATTTTACGACGTGAAAAAGTCATTTATGGATGCCGGAGCGCTTGGTGGTGGTATTTCAGGATCCGGGCCTTCTGTTTTTGCTTTGAGTAGAGGAGAAAAACAAGCTGAAAAAGTGGCAGAAGCAATGAGAAAAGTTTACTCACAAACAAATATTGATTTTGATATTCATGTGTCAGCAATTAATTCTGTAGGGATAAAAGAAATTTGAAAAAACGCACGAATTAGCGAATTATTTTATCAATTGAATACAGTACATAATATTATGATTAACAGTTTTTTAAAAAACCATGGAGAATATTATTTATAAAGAAGAATCGTATAAGATTATTGGAAGCTGTATGGAAGTGCATAATAATCTGGGTGCTGGTTTTCTTGAAATTGTATATAAAGATGCTTTGGAATATGAATTTAAAAAAGCGAAAATTCCATATAAAAGAGAAGTGAAATACGAAGTTAATTACAAAGATATTATACTTCCGCACCATTTCTATGCTGATTTTGTTGTTTTTGATAAAATAATATTAGAGGTAAAGGCTATTTCAAAAGGTTTTTCTGACGACCATTTTGCAATGGCTATTAATTACTTAAAAGTATCAGGTAATAAATTAGCATTATTAGTCAATTTTGGTGAATCATCATTAAAGTATAAGCGTTTTGTTCTTTAAAAGCAAAAGCCACGAATGCACGAATAAATGGATGATTAATCTGAGTTAATTGATAAATACAAGGATTCTATTTTATTATATGATTTTTTAGTCAAGCAAATATTATTAGTGAACGGCTTTAGCCCTCAACGCAGTTAATTCGTGGCTATAAAAAAGTAAAATTCGAAATGTATGAAATATAAAAGTACAAACAATAAATCAGAACAAGTATCATTTAAAGACGCCGTAGTAAAAGGCCTTGCCGCTGATGGTGGATTGTATTTTCCTTTAGAAATTCCAAAGCTACCTGAGTCGTTTTTTAAAAAACTGCCTGAACTTAGTATAAGTGAAATCGCTTACGAGTTTTTAAAACCTTATGTTGGTGGTGATTTGTCTGATAATGAGCTGAAAGAGTTGTTGACTGACGCTTTGAATTTTGAGATTCCATTAGTTGAATTAAAACAAAATGTGTATTCTCTTGAGCTTTTTCACGGTCCAACACTGGCTTTTAAAGATGTTGGAGCAAGGGTAATGGCACGTTTTCTTTCAAAGTTTGCCGGAAAAAAGAATAAAGTTACCATTTTGGTTGCAACATCCGGTGATACTGGAAGTGCTGTTGCAAATGGTTTTTTAGATGTTGAAGGTATAGATGTTGTTGTTCTTTATCCAAAAGGGATGGTAAGCAATATACAGGAAAAGCAATTTACCACTTTGGGTAAAAATATTACAGCTTTAGAAGTTAATGGCACTTTTGACGATTGTCAGCGTATGGTTAAAGAGGCATTTACTGATAAAGAACTGAATGCAAAGATGCAATTATCATCTGCAAATTCGATAAATGTTGCCCGTTTCTTACCTCAGGCTATTTATTATTTCTATGCATATGCACAACTAAAAGATAAAAGTAAAGCTGTGGTTTTTTCTGTGCCAAGTGGAAATTATGGAAATCTTACCGCCGGATTAATAGCAAAACAATCAGGACTACCAATTCATAAATTTATTGCATCAGCAAATATAAATGATGTGGTACCCGAATATCTTAAAACAGGTGATTTTTTTACTCGTCCTTCGGTATCGACTATCTCAAATGCTATGGATGTGGGTAATCCAAGTAATTTTGTTCGAATTATGGAACTTTATAATCATTCATGGATGAAAATTAAGGCTGAAATTGAAGGTTGTAGCTTCAATGATGAGAAGACAAAACAGTGTATATCTGATGTGTATCAAAAAAATAATTACTTGCTTGATCCACACGGAGCTGTTGCTTATTTAGGTTTGTCTGAATATATGAAAAATAATGATGTAAATGGTATATTTCTTGAAACTGCCCATCCGGCAAAATTCAATGAAACGGTGGAAAAACAAATTCCTGTAAAAGTGAATATTCCTGAGCGCTTACAAATAAGTCTTTCAAAGGAAAAACAGAGCATAGGCATAGGGAAATCGCTGGATGATTTAAAACATATATTGTTGAATTAGGAATTCGTTCAAGTTTTTTCAAAAATATTTTGCAAATAATTAACAATTCATTACTTTCGCAGTCCAATTTATACCAAATTTGGTGATACGCCCGGATGGCGGAATTGGTAGACGCGCTGGTCTCAAAAACCAGTTTCTTCGGAAGTGCCGGTTCGACCCCGGCTCCGGGTACAAAAGCTCTGAACTATGTTTAGGGCTTTTTT
>JAOZNO010000811.1 GCA_029933755.1 Bacteroidales bacterium
TCCTCAATATCATGAGGAACAAACCATGTCCATTGCCATGCATTTCCTTCAATATAATGAGAGGCTACATGACTTGAATGTTTTGGATTAAAAGGTGTCACCCATGATCCATCAGCGTTTTTGCCTCTCATAAAACCCGTTTCAGCATCAAAATACTTCGTATAATTTGTTGCACGCTTAAGAAAATAATTACTCAGGGAATCATTATTATTTAATTGTGCAATTTGTGCAATACACCAATCGTAATAAGCCATTTCTAAACCAAAAGATACCGATTTTACAATCTTATCAGCAGGAATGTGTTTACCTTCATTTACATATTTATTGTATAAAGGCATTAAAGCTTTTTTTCGGGGATTATTAGTTAAAGCCACCAACTCAGGTTTGTAGGATGCACTATTAACAGATGCTTCCAAGGCTAATTGCTTATCAATTCCGGGAATTCCTTTGCTTAGGGCATCTGCAATATTCGCTACAGCTGGATAGCCAACCATGGTAGCAGTATAATTTGCAGACAGTGGCCACATGGGTAGAAAATCGCCTTGCTGATATTTTAAGATCAAATTATTGACCCAATCAGCTGATTTTTTTTCATCAATAATGGTCATTAAAGGATGTAAAGCCCTGAACGTATCCCACAACGAATAAACCGTATAATTGGTCATACCTTCTGTTGCCTTATGTATCTTTTTGTCCATTCCTCTGTAACGGCCATCCACATCCTGATAAATCATTGGGGCAATCATACTATGATGTAAGGCCGTATAAAAAATAGTAAGCTTATTGGTGTCCTGAGAACTTACTTTAATTTTTTGAAGCTCATTTCTCCATGCATTTTCCGCATTTTTCTGTACTTTTTCAAAATCCCAGTCCACTAATTCAGCCTGCATATTATTTTTAGCACCATCAGTGTCAACCGGCGAAATGCTTACTTTTATTTGTAATGCTTCATTTTCTGACAATTCGTTAAAACTAAAATAGGCATAAACATTTTTACCTTCATAGGTTTTTGCCTTAGTAGCTGGCTTTTCATCAGCTACCACTTCATCTACACTAAACGGACTGGAAAATTCGGCATAAAAATATACCTTATGATCATTAGCCCAACCTTTGGAATGTTTTAAACCCCTAATGGTTTTGTTGTCGATAATTTCCAATTCATTATAAACATTATCGTGTCCCCAGGTTCTTTGAAGAATATGGCCAATATCTAGCAAAAGTCTTTTTTTCTTATTGCCTTCATATTTATATCGGTGCATTCCAACCCTGTTGGTTGCTACGAGTTCAGCTTTTACTTTGTAATTATTAAATCTAACTGAATAATAACCAACTTTTGCATATTCATCTGCCTTATCAAAGCTTGCAATAGGTTTTTCTTTGCTGTCACCAGTAAAAGGTAGGAATAAAACATCGCCCATATCACCAATTCCTGTACCACTTAAATGGGTATGAGAAAACCCGTAAATAGTGCTATCATCATAATGATAACCACTGGAAGCATCCCATCCATTTAATTTAGTATCCGGACTTAATTGCACCATACCATGTGGCATAACCGGTCCTGGGAAAGTATGGCCATGGAAGCCTGTACCTATAAACGGATTCACATAAGTTAGTAAATCAGGCTCAGAAACTAAGTCTTTTTGTTTTTTATCTGTACAACTGTTTAGCAAAAAAAGACCAAAAAGTAATGACACAGCCATCAACTTATAATTTACTATATTCAAATTGATTTTTTTCATAGTTGATATGTTTATAATTTAAAAAAGGTAATATACATAATCTACATAAAATTAGCTAAACTATAGCTTCACTGTTATTTCCTTTTCAAACTGATTGCGTATAATTAAAAAAACAAGTTTTTCTTCTTTGTTTAACTCCTTAAGTTCAATAAGAAAGACGGAAATACTTTCAATTGGCTTACTGTTAACACTTATCACAAAATCCCCGGTACGAAAACCTAAGTTCCATGCCTTTGTATAAGTTGGGACATATACCAATGCAACCCCTTTTGTTCCAAATTTTACACCATAAGCAGAAAGTTCAGTGCCTTTAGGTTCGTGAATACGAGCGCCCAACCATAAAGATGCATCTTTGGTAAGCGGCTCAATATGTGTTTTGTCGGGATTAATAATTAAGTCTGGCATTTTCGGCGTTTTTGCAATTGCTTTTAAACGGGGACTAACAACACCAAATTGAAACATATTGAAATTAGTAAACCCAATTTTCAGGGCTTCACTATTAATTGAGACCGAAAAATCGCCATTTGCAGGATCTGTAAATTCAGGATTGGCAACAATTGAGTTTAAATCACACTGGTTTGCTGCAAATTTTAAACGATCATAATTATTGGAGGTGTAAATATTATAATCAATCTCTTTGCCCCATTTCTCATTAATTTCAAGTCCACGGGTCATAACGGCAGGCATGTGCGCTTTAAAAGTAACCACCCCACCAGATACATCTATGAATTTTTCAAAAAGTATTATATTT
>JAOZNO010000094.1 GCA_029933755.1 Bacteroidales bacterium
TATTTTTATATTAAAATAAGCAAATATCACAGTCATTACCGGACTTATCAAGTTAAAAAATGCGTAAGGCAAATAATCGCCTGTTGCAACTCCTAACACTCTTGCTTGCGTAGCACCACCTGTATTCCATGGAATTAAAACGGATGTAACTGTTCCGGCATCTTCCAGTGTACGACTTAACACTTCAGGTTTTAAGCCTCTTTCTTTAAAAGCTTCGCTATACATTTTACCGGGTACAACTATGGCAATATATTGATCGGATGCAGTAACATTAAAAAATATAGAAGAAAGTGCCGTTGAAGTGATTAAAGAACCATCTGATTTAACCAGTTTTATTACTGATTCAGTAATTTTCACCAACATTCCCGTTGCTTGCATAATTCCACCAAAAATCATTGCTGCAAGAATAAGCCAAATTGTTTTCAACATACCAGCCATTCCACCTGTTGAAAATAGATCATTTACCTCTACATCTTCAGTAATAATAGAAATATCACCATACATTGCTTCCATAACAGATGTATATGCAGCTTTTGCATAATTATCAGTAATTCCACTTAAGCTTTCAATAATTTGAGGCTGAAAAATAACCGCAAAAATACCACCAAGTAAAACACCAGCTCCCAACGAAGGTAATGGTGGTACTTTCTTAATGATAATAAAAAATAAAAGTGCAGGGACTAAAAATAACCAGGGACTAATGTTAAAAGCATTTGCAATAGCTGTTTGAACGCTTTCAACATCATTTCCGTTTGTTTGAAATTCATAGTTAAAACCAATAATCAGAAACAAAATTAAGGCAATGGACATAGATGGTACGGTAGTAAACATCATATACCTAATATGTGTAAATAAATCTGTTCCGGCCATAGCTGGTGCCAAATTGGTAGTATCTGATAAAGGAGACATTTTATCACCAAAATAAGCTCCTGAAATAATAGCTCCGGCCACAATAGCCTTACTAATACCCATGGTGTCACCAATGCCAAGTAATGCAACACCAATAGTAGCAATTGTTGACCACGAACTACCCGTAGCCAAAGAAACCACCATACTAATTATTACAGCAGCAAAAAGAAAAATCCGGGGATGTAAAATATCTAAACCATAATAGATTAAGGCAGGAATGACTCCACTAATGAGCCAGGTTCCAGACAAAGCTCCTATCAATAATAAAATAATGATAGCGGGCATTGCTGAATCAATCGTTTTTACAATCTGTGCACGTATTTCAATCCAGCCAAAGCCCAATCTTACACCAATTATAGCTGCCAGGGCACCGGCAGTAAGTAAAGCTATTTGATTTGAACCATCTAATGTACTATCTCCCCACAAGTAAACATTAGTTGCCAATAAAATAATTAAAAAAAATATGGGAATAAGTGACTCTATTAGTGTTGGTTTTCTTTGCTTTTTACTCATCTAATGAAAATTTAGTGCGACATGGTAAACAAAAGCTATTAAACTCAGTTGATTTCAAGTGCTTTAATCAGACAGATATCTTTTAAAAATAACTAATAGATACTTCAGAGCCAGTATCCATAGCTGCTATTTCAGAGAGTAAATTGTTAGCAAGGCTACTGGCACCTATTCTGAAAAGTTCTGAATTTAACCACTCTTTACCCAATATTTTGTTTACCACTGCATAATAATCAACGGCTTCCTTACCAGTTGATATTCCTCCGGCCGGTTTTAAACCAATTTTTTTACCTGTTTTTTCATGAAATGCTTTTATAGCACGACACATTACACAAACAGCCTCAAGAGTAGCTGCTGGCTGCATTTTTCCTGTTGAAGTTTTAATAAAATCAGCTCCTGCTTCCATGGCAATTATTGAGGCATCCCAAATTTTTTGTGGATCATCAAGTATACCACTTTCCAGAATTACCTTTAAATGAGCATCACCAATCGCCTCTTTTACAGCCTTTATCTCATCAAAAACAGTTTGGTAATCGCCACTCAGAAATGTACCTATTGAAATAACAATATCCACTTCAGATGCACCTTTTTGAACAGCCATCTTTGACTCAGTTGTTTTAATTTCAAGGAAGGTTTGAGATGCCGGAAATCCTGCTGCAACTGATGCAATTCCCAATTTATGTTCTGTAAGTTTTGTTTTAACCGTTTCAACAAGCGATGGATAAACACAAATTGCAGCCACATTAGGCATATCAGAAAAAGAAGATGGAAATTTGTTTACTTTGTCTACCATCTTTTCAACTTTTCCAATTGTATCTGTTGAATTTAGTGTTGTGAGATCAATAAAACTAAATATTTTTTTTAACACTTCTGTTTTATAATATTGATTACTCACTGCTTTAATTTTTGCAATTTTTATTTCAATATCACCCGAAGTTAAACTAAAATTATAGTTTTCTAAAAATTTCATATGCTACTGTATTATAAGTAAAAGACAAAAGTGAAAAAATCAAAGATAAAAGTTTTATACTAACTTTTCATTATTTTTATGTCGGTCTGCATCCCTAATTGTTTTCTTTTCCAGATTTTTTTCAAGTGCACTTGTTAAATCAACTCCTGTTTGATTGGCTAAACAAATCAGTACAAAAAGGACATCGGCCATTTCATCAGCCAAATCAATATTTTTTTCTGATTCTTTAAATGACTGATCACCATATTTTCGAGCAATAATCCGGGCAACCTCCCCTACTTCTTCAGTTAAAATAGCCATATTTGTTAATTCGCTAAAATAGCGTACACCAAATTTTTCAATCCAGTCATTAACCATATTTTGAGCTTCACTTATGTGCATAATTAAACAGTATATTGGAAAATCGTTTTGAGTAAATATTAGATTTATAGCAAATTGTTATTTGCAGTATAAATTGTCATTGATTGTCATTTTGCTTCGCTGTCATTACTCGTCATTGCTTCATTTTCGTTCAAATTAATTACTAGTTACCAATGATAATACTTCGTTAAATTTTTGTTTCTCGCAAAGTCGCAAAGCTTTGATTTTTAATGAATTAGAATCACTTTCCATTAATCATAATACTTTATAAATCAGATGGTTACAGAAAAACACCGAACTGTTGCAATGACCAATTACTAATAAACTATTCTTTATTTTTTGTATCAATAATAATGGTAACCGGACCATCATTTATTAATTCTACCTGCATAGATGCACCAAAGGTTCCTGTTTTCACTTCTTTTTCAATATCAGAACTTAATTGTTCTACAAATTTTTCATATAAAGGAATAGCAATTTCTGGTTTTGCTGCATGAATATACGATGGACGGTTTCCTTTTTTTGTTTTTGCATGGAGAGTAAACTGACTAATACACAATAAGTTGCCATTTATTTCAGTTATAGACTGATTCATAACACCCTCATTATCATCAAAAATACGCAATTTGCTTATTTTTCCTGAAAGCCATTTAATATCCTCATCAGTATCCTCATTTTCGATACCTAGCAAAACTAACAAGCCAGTATTAATTTCAGATTTAATATTTTCTTCTATTCGAACCGAAGCTCTACTTACTCTTTGAATAACTACACGCATATATATTAAACATTCACTTTTTAAAACCCACTAAATTCTTTACTAATAAAAGAAATTTCCTCACCAGTTTTAGAAATATAAAAAATCAGGTAACCATATTCCCTTAGTTTTCTAACTATATCAGTTGTTTTATTTATTCCTACATTATCAAATCTATGATGAAACTCAACAAGTAACTGTGCTGGTCTAATTTTCGATTCAATCATATTGTCAATAATATCGTATTCTGCCCCTTCAACATCCATTTTAAGCAAATTTATTTGCTCATGTCCAAGTTCAGTCATAATGGTTTTTAATGTTTTCACCTCAACCTTATATGCTTCATCTTCAGTTTGTGACCGTTCAAGCAGAGTAGCAGAAATATATTCAGGGTTTTCAGGAGGGTGAAACTTTGCTTTTCCATCAAAATGTGCCAAGCCATATTCTTTTAACACAAATTGTTTAGGCAAGTTTTGTTTTTTTACCCACTCAACTGATTTTGGAGTAGGGTCAAAAGCATAAACACCTAAGTCAAAACAATTAATAATTTCTAAATCAAAAGAAATATCATAACCAATACCAAATGAATAAACCACTGAATCTTCATTTAGAAAGTGAGGACAAATTGTCCATGCTGCACCCGAATTCCCCAGGGTGATATGCTCACATTCATAATCAACTTTTATAAACTTATCTTTACCTCGCACAACCTTAGGTATGCGTAAAAACTTTTCAAACAGACTGCGAAAAAATTGCAACATTGAGTAAATATTTTTTTATCTAATAAAAACAAAAATAGTATTAATTACTAATATTGGATAATTTAGAAAAGATTTTATCTTTGTTTTTTTAACTAAAAGAATAGATGACCTTTATAAATCAATTAGATTTTGTTTATCAAATCATTTAGAATTTAACACCATCTCTTGTCTAAAAAGATGAAATTATTGTTTATTACACTTATCGTATTTTTATTGAATATCCCATTTGGCTACTGGCGTACAAATGTTAAAAAATTTTCCTTGCAATGGGTGTTAGCTATTCATTTACCTGTTCCATTTGTTATTTTATTGAGAATTTATGGAAATATTGGCTTTGAGCTCTACACTTACCCGATTATTGTAGGTGCATTTTTTCTTGGACAGCATAGCGGAAAGAAACTATTCACACATAATAAAAATAAACGCATCCAAAAGTTAAGCTCCTGCTTAATAATGGATTACTACCAATTGGTGCGCAATAGAAATCAATAATGGAAAGGTTTTAATCGCTTGTTTAATCAAGACAGGTAACTGTGTACAAGTAAAAACAAATCTTTTCGGCTAATAGGCTTTGTTAGGTAGTCACTAAAACCCATTGATAAAGCTTTTTGCTTCTCTTCATGTAAAGCGTGCGCTGTTTGTGCAATTATAGGTAAATCCGGATTTATTTTTTTAATTCTTTGTGTAGCTTGTATTCCATCAAGTTTGGGTAGTTGAATATCCATTAATATCAAATCAATTTCCTTATGATTTACACACATTTGAATGGCATGAAGTCCATCTCCTGCTTTTAATATATTTACACCACTTGGTTTCAAGTGTTCTTCAAGAACAAGTAAGCTATATTCCTCATCTTCAACAATAAGGATTGTCTTACCATCTAACTTTTTAGTTATATCTACTTCTTGCTTTTTAGTAGGGCTAGCCTGTTCATTTTTAAGAGCCCGAACAAGTGGTAATGTAAAATAAAATACTGATCCATTGTCTTTTGTAGACTCTACCCATATTTTCCCTCCTAAAAGCTCTACAAATTCTTTTGAAATAGCAAGTCCTAAACCTGTTCCACCAAAAGTCCGGTTATATGTTTCGTCACCTTGTCTGAAACGATCAAAAACAAATTGCAGCTCATCTTCTGTCATACCAATACCGGTATCTTTCACTTTAAACAATATAGTATCACTATTTTTAATTTCATATCCAAACTCAACACTACCTTTATCAGTAAATTTAATCGCATTACCAATAAGGTTAATTAATATTTGTTTTAAGATTTTTTTATCTGTAAAAACAGGATATTCAATATCAAGTTTGTCATGGTTTAATAATAACTGTACCTGATTATTACCCTTTTCTGTTATCAGTGACTGAAAAAACTGATAGATCTCAAATAAAAGGGTATTTAAATCAAAATCAGTTTCATACAAGCTGGTTTGTTCAGCATCTATTTTTGATATATCAATAATATCGTTAATAATATCTAAAAGGTGATTTCCACTGGTTTGAATTATTTTAACATATTCTTTTTTACTTTGAGCCTTTAAATTATCGGAAGTTAACAATTCAGTAAAGCCCAAAATAGCATTCATAGGGGTTCTTATTTCATGACTCATGTTCGTTAAAAATGATGACTTTAATCGATCACTTTCTTCTGCCTTTTCCTTGGCCTCCTTTAATTCATTAATAAACTGTTTGCGTTCAGTTATATCCTGTAAAAGTTCAATTACTCTAAAAACCTCAGCATTATCATCAAAAATTGGATAAGCCCGAACCTCAAACCAGCCATCCAGCTTTTCATCAAATCGTTCAAACTTAACAGGTTTTCTGGTTTTATACACTTCGGTTGTTGCGCATCTATCGCAGGGTTGCCCACATCCAAGCAACTGATAACATTTTTTACCAACAACCTCTTCGCGTGTAAGGTTTAAAAAATCATACCCGGCTTTATTATACCGTATTACATTATGATCATTATCATGAACTCCAATAACATCAGGAACAGCATCAAATAAGGTTTCTAAAAGTTTTGATGTTTCTAATAGTCTTTTTTTACTGTTTATTAATGCCTTCTCTGCATTCTTTTGCTCAGTTACATCATGAACAATAATTGACATTATTTTTTTTTCACCAAATTCAAAAGGCGAAGCATATACCTCAACATCCCTAATATCATTATTGGCTAATTTATGCTTAAAACTTAAGTGGTTAGACTTCTGCATAATAGCTACTTTCATCTTTTTGTTAATTTCTTCAACTGATATCAAATTCACATCATAAATTGTCATTTTTAGAAAATCTTCTTTTGGGTATCCATAAAATTTAACAGCAGAATTATTAGCATCGGATATTCTTTTTGAAATAGGATCTATTAATAGCATTATCGCTAAATTATCCTCAAAATATTTTTTAAATTTTTCAACACTTCTTTTTAAATCATTTTCTTTTTCAGAATGAAAGATATTCTGTTTTTGAAACATCTTAAATCCAATCCATATTCCAATGATGCCCAGCAGCCATAATGTAGAAAATACAAAATAACTCCTTTTTTCATGATTAACCAGATACTGGTTTCTTGTAGTATCTTTTTGTGTTTGAAATATTTTTTCATTGCTAGTAACTTCCTGCACTTCAGATACAGTTTCCTGGTAATCATATATTAAAAAAAGCATAATTATAATTGTCCATATTGATAACAATCCAATTAAATAATACTTTGTATATAAAATTTTCATTTGGCTAGTTTATTAACTTTAATTCAATACAGAATCAAATAACAACAAGATAATGAGCCTATTAGTTGCTAAAATTAATGTTAAAGTAATGTTTTTTTCACAAACATCAAAATTTCATAAATTAGCTCTCTATGATAAAAAGAAAAAAATTACCTTTGAAAAAATCATTAACTCATTGAAAACTACAGTTTTTTAAAATGAAAGTAATTAATTCTGAATACGAAAAAAAAGTAAATCACGAACTAAGTTTATGGCAGAAAAAGATCATGCAAGAACCTTCTTTTTCAAGCAAGTTGGCAAAAGCTTTGCAAGAAAGATTAAATGGGCTAGTTCCGGACAAAATACATAAAGCAATTACTTTTGCCATTAAAAACATGGTAAAAGCAGTGCATACAGGTTCAGGATTTATTACAAAAAGACTTTTAGAAGAATGCAGCTTTGAGGAAAGAGAAAAGTTAGTTAAGAAAAAACTAAGTTTTTATAAAAAGGCAGCTGTAACAAGTGGTGCAGGCACAGGAGCTGCTGGCATTTTTATTGGTTTGGCTGACTTTCCTATTCTTTTAAGTATAAAAATGAAATTCCTATTTGACGTAGCAAGTATTTATGGTTATAATGTAAAAGATTATAAAGAACGTATATTCATTTTGTACATATTTCAATTAGCCTTTTCCAGCCACAAAAAGAAAATTGAATTATACAAAATTATAGAAATATGGAGTTCTTATTCAGAACAACTTCCAAATAGTTCAGAAAATTTTGACTGGCAGTCTTTTCAACAAGAATATCGGGATTATATAGATTTGCCTAAAATGCTTCAGTTAATACCGGGTTTTGGTGCCATAGTAGGTGCATATGCAAATTACCAGTTTATGGAAAAACTAGCAACAACGGCCATTAATGCATACAGAATGAGACGATTGAAATCTTGAAAGCCTTTGTTTTAAATATTCTTGGGAGCTTAAAATTATATGCTATATATTAATATACAGGTAATTAGTTATTAGACATTGGCAATTAAAAATAGATATTAATGGCTATGGTTTAAATGTTCTTTGATACTAATAATTATTCGTTTCATTCTAATTGACAGGCAATTAGAAATTCGTAATTAAAAATGTAGATCTATTATTTCAATTACTAGTGTACTAATTACTTGCTAAAAATAAGCAATATAGATATTAAAAAAATCCCAGACAATCTAAACCAGAGCCTCTTGAAGTCAAAAGAAAGTGATTATGCTGAAATTGCAAACTTTTCTTGAAGTTCTTTAATTTTCGAGTCTGATAACAACCACTCTTTTGCTTCTTCTTCTGTTTTAAAAGATTTCACCTTCACTTTATTTAATTCTGAATTAAAAATTAACTGATCAAATAAAATTTCAGTAATTTTATCTTTACTTTTTATGTAAGCAAATTTTTCTACACCTGCATTTTTCATTACCGAATGTATCTCCCTGTAGAATAAACTTTCATTCCCCAAAATACGTTTGTAAACCAATTGCTCAAAATTAACAAATATAAGCTTTGGTTTGTATTCATTTATTGCAACTGAAGCCGACATAAATCGTTTTGCTATATTTTTAAAATGTAGTCGTGAACTTGCATTTTTCCACTCCATATTAAAAACTGACAGTTCCTTATCGTACTGTAGTAATTGGTATTCATCAATATATAAAAGCATCTTTTAAGATTTAATAATTAAATATAACTCCCACTTTTATATTAAGACACATGAGATGGGTTTTACCCCCATTGTCAATTTACACTTTTTTTTATATTGAGACTAATCTAAAAATCCAAACTCTTATTTCACAGTAGCTAAGCGGGTTATAAACAGACAGAAATACAACATAATTTTTGTTGCTATTTATAGGATTACCTGCTAAGCGGCTTTTCGCACCCTCTTTAGATGTTGGCTAAAAGCAAAAAAGGTTTGCAAATAAATTACAAACCTTTTTGGTATTTTTATAGTACTATACAGAGTCTATAATGTCTCACTTTTTAGTTTTTTTGGTATGTGGAACTTAGGTAGTAAGCAGTCCACAGTACGCTGTACCAATACAAAGTCTGCCTACTGGAGACTGTTCCTGTTCCAAAATCGTAAAATACTTAAAACAGCAAAACTTTGACTTTATCGCCAAATACTATATACTTACGCTGTACAAACAAATACAATTTATATTATAGCAACCACCTACATCATATCTAATGCGCCTTTCCCATCAGGTGTAACCATTTCCGGAGACCAGGTGGGTTCCCAAACTAATTGAATACTTACTTTTTCATCTTTGTAAAAGCGCTCAATCGTTTGTTGTGCATTTGAAATAATTACATCGCCTAAAGGACATGCTGGTGTCGATAAGGTCATATCAACAGAAATTGACTCGCCTTTTTTGTAATCAATCCCATAAATTAAGCCCAAATCAACAATATTGATATTTATTTCAGGGTCAATAACTTCTTTTAATATTTCATTAATCTTAAATTCTTCGCTGTCTGAATCAAATGTTTTTGCCATCTTGTATTTTTTTTTTAATAATTCTTAGAAATTGTTTTTTAATATGTAGAAGTCGGCAGTGAGCAGTATACACTTTACAGGTATCTCTATGGCTGCATACTGAAGACTGAGAACTGTTTTATAACTCTTCTGTTTTAACCTTATGTGT
>JAOZNO010000812.1 GCA_029933755.1 Bacteroidales bacterium
GATACAACGATGGAATGACGGGATGCTTAAATAATAAGTTCTACTACCATTTTAGTGGGTACTTACCTATGTGGTAATTTTTTAGTATAAATCCACCATGCTTATTCGTTGATTTGTTTATAAGTAGCATAATTTAGCAGTATATGTATATTCAGGGTATAAACAAATAAACGTATAAACAAATAACCAATATGAATTTTAATTAGTTACTCACTAAGTTTGCAGTAGTACTAAATAATACAATGAATTGGCAGTTTTATTAATTCATTATACCATTTTAAGGAAAGAATAAGGAATTATAAAAGCTCGATTATATTAACATTAATAAAAAGCAAAAAAAAATGAAAAAGAACACATTTATTACATTCGCACTTCTTGCAGCTTTGTTATTATCTGCATGTGCAGTTAAAGAAAAAGAAAAAAAGAAAGAAATCCCTTTGACTCCGGAGACTGCATTGCAGCATTATTTGCAGAACAATGATAGTACTTATGCCTGGCAAATTGTTGATACTTTTGAGGTGGAGGGCATTAAGGCTCATAACCTTGTTTTAACATCACAGAAATGGCGTGAATTTACCTGGAAACATCAATTAACAATATTTATTCCGGAGGAAATCAAATATGATGATGCTTTATTATTTATTTCTGGTGGTAGTATTAACAAAGAGGGTGAACCTAATTTTAGAGGGCCGGATGATAATTTTACAAAAATGGTTGCAGAAATTGCAAGTAAAAATAATGCAATTACAACCATAATTCGTCAAACCCCAAATCAACCACTTTATGAAGGTGATTTAGTTGAGGATCAGTTAATTTCTTACACTTTACATAATTATAAAAATGACAGTGATATGACCTGGCCTCTGCTTTTTCCGATGGTAAAAACTGCGGTAAAAGCAATGGATGCAATACAGGAGTTTTCGAAAAAAGAACTTAATCGGAAAATTAAAGAATTTGTTGTAACAGGTGCATCAAAACGAGGCTGGACAACATGGCTTACCGGAGCTAGTGACTCACGGGTTAAAGCAATTGCTCCAATGGTTATTGATGTGTTAAATATGCCCGTTAGTTTAAACTATCAAATTGAGGTGTGGAAAGAGTATAGCGTTCAAATTGAAGATTATGTAAAGCTTGAAATTCCTCAGAGCGTAGCCACTGAATCTGGCAAAAATATTAGTACAATGGTTGATCCTTATTCGTATAGAGCCAAATTAACTCTTCCTAAATTAATAATAATAGGAACCAATGATGAATATTGGCCGGTTGATGCCATAAAAAATTATCTTGACAGTATTCCTGGCGAAAACTACATACATTATGTGCCAAATGCAGGTCATGGGCTTGATTCAAAAAATAACGATCAAGCTGCAAGAGCTTTAAGTGCATTTTTTGGAACTACAATACAAAATGCAAAATATCCTATATGTAAATGGGTAATGACACCTAATGGCAAAAATGCTGAGTTAAATGTAGATGCTTCTTCTGAAAAATTAATTGATGCCCTTTTATGGTCAGCAGTTTCAACTGATCGTGATTTTCGTGATGAAGAATGGACTAGCCAAAGTCTGGAAGCAAAAGGTAAATCAGATATCGATACGAAGGTAGATTATCCTGAATCTGGTTTTAAGGCTTTCTATATGGATTTAAAGTATCTAGATCCAAATGGAAATGAATACACAAAGAGTACACGAATGTTTGTGGCAGATTCTTTAAGTATATTATAAGAAAATATAATTTAATGATGGAAAACTTAAACAAGTTTTCCATCATTTTTATATTCCATCATTAAAGTATTAACAAAAAATATTAATTCAATATTGTGAAAAAAACAGTTAACATTTTTATAATTATAATTTCCTTCGTATTCTCTTGTGGAACAAGGGAAAGTTTACCCATTAGTAAGTATTATAATTACGATAGGGAACTACCCTTAAAAGATACGCTTACACAAGTTGATAGTATGGATGCATACACAATGCAACACATTGATTATTACAGTATTCATAATAGAAAAGTGAGTGCATTACTATCAATACCGAAAAATATTGAGAAACCAATGCCCGTAATCATTCTTCTTCATGGGGTTGGTGATAGAAAAACAGTTGATTATATTGAAGCTGGTCATGAATATTTTATTAAAAATGGCTACGCTGTATTTCGTATTGATATTGCTAACCATGGTGATCGTAAAGAGGATGAATATGAAGTGAGTTTTACGGATGGTTATAAGTACTGGACAAGGGATTTAATTACCCAGACCGTTTTTGATTTAAGAAGAGGTATTGATTTACTGAGTACAATTTCTGAAATTGATTCCGCCCGTATTGGGTTTTATGGTATTAGCCTCGGCGGATTTACCGGAACAGTGTTTTGTGCTGTTGATAAAAGAGTTAAAGTACCAGTTCTGGCATTAGCCGGCGGTGGTTTAAATGTTATGTTTGGATTAGATGCTCTTTCTGACGAAGCACTTGATTATGTTAGTATAAT
>JAOZNO010000813.1 GCA_029933755.1 Bacteroidales bacterium
GTCCATGAGGCCCATTTGCCATATTAAGTTTAGGTATTCCAAGTCTTTCTATTCCGTTACTTCTCATACCATCACTTTCATAACCCCCAAGAAGAAAAATTTTCTCTTCAAGCGTCATTTGTTGAAGTAAATCGTTTGCACGTTTATCAATATCCAGATAAGTATTTTCGTTCTCAGAAACCGGATTGTTACATTGAGTAAATAACATCAAGAATGAAAATATTATCGTAAATGTTAAGATTATTTTTTTTATCATTTAATTATGTATTTGCAATTTTGAGAATCTTCTGTTTTAATATTTAACTTTTGCTTTGCAGTATCATAGAACCAGTCAATACCTTCTTGTAATTCTTTTCCACTTTTTGAAATGCTATTAGGCTTTTCTGATAAATGAATATTTAAAATATGAGCAAGTTCAGATCCTTTAATATCAATTATTAATTCTGTTTCTGTTCTTTTATAGGAAAGAGTTGTTTTTACATCGGGTTTATCAAGATGGTAGAAATCAAAAAAATTTTCCATATCAGTAAATATTACAAAAGTAATTTTCCCCATATTTTCTTCTGTGCCAAAACCAGAGTAATCTCGTTCGATATTCATCGGGATAATAGCTCCTTCTTTTACAAAAACAGGGAATTCGTCTAATGGGAAATCTTTATTGATTTTTTGTTTGTCTTCAAAAACTTCTTTATCGTTAAAAAAGTAGCGCCATTTCCCTTTAGGCAGATATACGTCCTTGTTTTGAGAATCTACATAAATTGGTGCGACAAGCAAATCGTCACCAAACATATATTGGTATTTGCCTTTGCTCAAGGGTGTTTGCAAAATTCGTCCGCCATTGTGTGCCGTAACTACGTAATGGTACATATAAGGAACCAACTCGTTGTGTAGCCACGAAAATTTGCGGATGACTTCCAATTCCTGTTTCGTCCTTTTCCACAGCCTGCGCTCGCTATGGCCACCGTTCATAAACAAACCGCAAAAAGTAGAAAATTGTGTCCAACGCATATACAAACGTGGCGGTATAGTGTTTCCCGAAAACCCGGCAATATCTGAACCGATAATGTTATAGCCTAATTCGGCACTTTGCATAATATGGGTAAGTGCCATACCGATTCCCTTTTCGCCTTCCATGACCAAATCATCGCTACCTGCTTCTTTTGTGTTCGTGGTTTCTGCTTCCTCCCAGGTGTGTTTTTGGTCGCCAACCCAGTTCACCGGTGCTGCATCAAAAGGTGCAAAACCTTCGGGGTGCAAGCTTTTTCGGTCAATCGAACGCGACAGGGTTATAAATTCAGGGTTTTGGCTCAGGCCGTGCTTGTACTCTTCGCGGTAGTACATGTCCATATAGCTACGGGTGGTAATTATTCCTTTGCTCGATTTTTTATAAAAAAATGGTATCCCGAACACTTCTGTCCATGCAAGGGTTGCCGCGCCGTCCAGTTTCCAACCATCAATACCGTAATCGAATACTTTTTGTTGCATTGCGTGCCACCAATTAACTGCTTTTGGGTTTGTGTAATCTACATAACCGCCTTTGCCTTTCCACCAACTTGTGGTATCGTCTCCAGCAAGCAAGTGGCCATTTTCTTTAGCCTGGCTATACCATTTCTCGGAATTTTTGATTTTGGTGTCTTTGCTGTAACTGTTTACGTTCGGTGTCATCCATAAAACAACTCGGTAGCCGTTGTCTTGCAATTTCTTGAACCATTTTTCGGGTTCGGGGTAAAGTTCCGTATCTACTTCAAAATCGTTGTAGCGCAAAGACCAAGGGCTGTCCAAAATAACTGTCCTTACGGGGATGTCATGCTCTTTGTAACCTTCAAGTAGTTCATCGACATAAGCAGCCGTATTTACATCATCTTCCCATAGCCAGGTTTCCAAAGCCCAGGATGGGGTTAAAGGTAATTGACCATGTCTTTGTTCATTAAAGGGCATACCCCATAAGGGAAGTATTAAATAAAAGTATATGATAATCAATAAAAAAACCACTACAATTAATAAATTCCTAATCCACTTTTTCATTTCTTTGACAGGATTTACAAGATTAACAGGATTTAAGTAAAATAACATTCTTCATTTTACATGACTTTTTTTGAATACTCTAAACCATGTCACAATCCCTGAATAAATTAAAAAAGCAGAACCAGAGTATAAAAGTATTGTGCTATATTCTACATAAATATCGTTATTACTGCCAGCTACTTTTGCAATTTCTGTATAATAGACAAAAGACAAAATCAGCATAAATACTGCACTTAAAATACCTAACACAGGAGCTATGTTGTTTGTCGTAATTTGATTTTTGATTTCTTTATTATCTGAAACCTTAATTTTAATGAACGCAATTAGCAATATCCAAAATATCCATGAAAATACTTGAAATACATTGAGTGTCCTGAAATAATTGAAAACTGTGAAAATCGGACTCCAAAACAATTGTTTATCAGTGTAATAGGGTCTGTCAGTATACATTAACACTTTCAG
>JAOZNO010000095.1:0-9307 GCA_029933755.1 Bacteroidales bacterium
ATACCTGTTCCTATTCCCTTTGGGAAAAAGATAAATGGTGTGCCTGTATCTCTTACAGCCTTACTTATTTTTTTAATTGAAGGCATGAATAGTTCAAAATATAAATCATTGGGAATCAGACCTGAATTTGTGTCAAATAATTGAAATACCTCTACACCATGTTCAATCTGTTTAAGTGCATAATGAATTGATAATTCTGTCACCTCTTCAATCAATTTTTTTGTGGTTTCTTTTTCCTTAAAAAAGAACTTAATTGCATCGCCAAAATTTGATTTACTACCCAAACCCTGAATCATGAATGTTAAAACCGTCATTGGGGCACCACAAAAACCAATTAAAGGAATGTTATCTGGTCGGGTTTTTAGAATTTCGTCAATGGCATCATAAATATAATTTAGCTTTTCAGGTTCTTGTTTAAAAGTTTCCAAAGGAAGCTTCATATCCTTTATTGGGCTATCGAAGACAGGACCTTTATCAGTAAAATCTAATCCCATTCCCATAGCATATGGAATTACCAAAATATCGGAAAATAAAATAGCGGCATCCACACCTAAATCATCAACTGGTAATAAGGTAACTTTTGCTGCTAATTCTTTTGATTGCATCATTTCCCAAAAAGAATGCTTTTCTTTAAGTGCAAGATAGTTTGGTAAAACACGACCGGCCTGTCGCATAAACCAAACTGGTGGTCTTTCTGTTTCTTTTCCTTTGAGTGTATCTAATAAGATTGAATTCATATTTTAGTAATTAGTTGATTCGTCATTAGTTCATTGGTAGAGACGCATTGCTTGTTCCGAAGGTTTTCGGAAGCCGTGCGTCTTTACATTAAATAATCAGTCATAGATTATTGGATTATTAGAGGCTACTTAATGCCTTATAATTTGCCTCAATCGTTTTATCAATATCCTCATCCGTATGTGCTGCTGAAATAAACGCACATTCAAATTGTGAGGGTGCCAGATAGATTCCATTTTTTGCGGCGAGTTTAAAATAACTTGCAAATTTTTCTGTATTTGATTGTACAGCGTCTTCGAACGAATTAATTTCGTCTAAATCAGTGAAAAATAGAGTCATTAATGAACCTACACGATTAATAATGGCTTTAGTTCCTGTTTTTTTGATATTTTCAAGAATCCCTTTTTCAAGTTTTGCAGCCTTTTCTTCCAATTTCTGATAAAAACCATCCGTTTCATTCATAATTTTAAGACTAGCTAAACCGGCTGCCATAGCTAATGGATTACCTGATAAAGTTCCTGCTTGATATATGGGGCCAGCCGGTGCCAGTTTTTTCATAATTTCTTTAGACCCACCATATGCCCCAACAGGTAAGCCGCCACCTATAATTTTCCCTAAAGTGGTTATGTCAGGCATGATATTGAAATATTCTTGTGCTCCACCTTTTGCCAGTCGAAAACCAGTGATTACTTCATCAAAGATTAGTAAAGCACCATACTCTTTTGTTAATTCTCTCAGGGCTTTTAAGAAACCTTCTTTTGGCTTTACGACTCCCATATTACCTGCAACTGGTTCAATAATTACTGCTGCAATTTGATCTTTATATTGTTCAAAAAGTTCTTCAACAGATTGTATATCATTATATTTAGCATTAAGCGTATCCTTGGCTGTTCCTTTAGTAACTCCTGGACTATCAGGTAAACCTAATGTTATAGCACCGGAACCGGCTTTAATTAAAAAACTATCTGCATGACCATGATAACAGCCTTCAAATTTTATAATTATTTCCCGGTTTGTATATCCCCTGGCAAGGCGAAGAGCACTCATTGTAGCTTCTGTACCTGAATTTACCATACGAACAGATTCTATGGAAGGAACCATATCAATAATTAATTCAGCCATTTCAGATTCCAACATGGTGGGAGCACCAAAGCTTGTTCCTTTTTCTGCAGTTTCTTTAATGGCGTTGATTACAGATTCATGCGCATGACCCAAAATCATAGGGCCCCATGAAGAAACAAAGTCAATGTATTCATTATCATCAATGTCGGTAATTTTTGAACCTTTTGCTTTATCGATAAATATAGGTTTACCATTTATGCTTTTAAAAGCCCTTACCGGTGAATTTACACCACCCGGTATGATTTTACTAGCTCGTTGAAATTCTGATGTACTTTTTGTGTTGTTCATTTTTTATATTGTTTTATTTTTTACCGTAAAGTCGCAGAGGCGCAAAGATTTTAGTTTTTAATTTATCTATATTATAACCTTATGTTGTGGGAATCTCTAAAAATAGTAAAGTTCAAGGCTTTCAAATTTTTCAAAGTTTGAGTTTACTTTTGTAAATGAGTATTTTGAAAAATTTGAGTAACGCAGAAATTTGCATTTTTAGAGATTACCTTAAATATTGTGCAAACTCCTTTGCATGATAGGTTAAAATAATATCAGACCCTGCTCTTTTAATGGATGTTAATATTTCTTTTACCATTCGTTCTTCGTCAATCCAACCTTTTTCAGCAGCTGCTTTTACCATTGAAAATTCGCCACTCACATTGTAGGCAGCAATTGGAATGTTAAATGTGTCCTTTGCTCTTCGGATAATATCCAGATAGCTTAAAGCAGGCTTTACCATTACGATATCAGCACCTTCTTCTATATCAAGTTCAATTTCGCGTAATGCTTCATCTGAATTGGCTGGATTCATTTGGTATGAGTTTCGGTCACCAAATTGTGGTGCGCTATCAGCAGCATCACGAAAAGGGCCATAAAATGAAGACGCATATTTTGCTGAATAAGCCATAATTGGTAAGTTGTAAAAATGATTAGTATCTAAAGCTTTTCGCATTTTTCCAACTCTGCCGTCCATCATATCACTAGGTGCTACCATATCAACACCTGATTTAGCAAAAGAAATGGATTGAGCCGCAAGGGTATCTAGAGTTAAATCATTATCAACATCACCATTTACAATCGTACCACAGTGCCCATGTGTCGTGTATTCACAATTACAAACATCAGCTATTACATACATTCCTGGAACATCTTTTTTAATTGCCCTAATTGCCCGAGGAATAATTGCATGTTCATGTGCACCTATAATCCCTGTATCATCTTTTGTTTCAGGTATACCAAATAACAGTACACTATTAATACCAACTTCCATTAAGGATTTACATTCTTCAACTAACAAATCAATAGAAAGTTGAAAATTTCCCGGCATTGATTGAATAGGATTCTTTACATTTTTACCGGGACACGCAAATAATGGCATTATTAAATCATCCGTAGTAACTTTTGTTTCAGTGACCATGCTACGCAATACTGGATTTTGTCTTAGTCTTCTTAGTCTTGTTGTTGGGTAGTACATTTTATATATTTTTATATTGTTTGTTTTTTCAGAGACAAGACTTGTCTTGTCTTTATCAAGTTTATTATTTCGACAGCGAGACCTTCAATAGTTGATTTTTTTGCTGTAATCTGAACATCAAAACCTAATTTTTTAATAGCATTCGTTGTTGTTTGCCCAATTGATAATATGCTTAGTTTTCTATTATTGGGTTTATAACCGGTAATTTCTATAAAGTTTTCAAAAGCTGATGGACTTGTAAATATCAATAAATGATAATCATTTTGATCAATTTTATTAAGAATACTTTTATTGACTTCTTTAAGTTTAATAGTTTCGTAAACATCAATTCTTGTTACGTTTGCTATTTCTGAAAGAGCATTTGGTAAATAATTACTTGCTAAATTACCTAAAGGCATTAATATTTTGTCGCAGTTATTTATAAAATCTCTTAGAAGGTAGAATAAAAACTCTCTGGATGTATTACCGGGATTTATGTAATCAGCTTTGAATCCATATTTTTTTAGTTCTGCTGCGGTTGGTTCCCCAATTACTGCAAATTTTAAGGCTTTGATTTTGTTATTAGGTATTTCTAAATCTTTTAATAATTTGAAAAATCCTGAAACACCTCTTTTGCTGGTGAAAATAATACAATCAAAATTAGATATCTTATTTAAAGTATTTTTAATTTTTTCATTCAGGTCAATCGTTTCAGTTTCAATTAAAGGCATACTTATAAACTCCACATCCTTTGATTGGATTAGAGCTGATAACTTTTTTGCTTGTGCAAGAGGTTGAGTGCTTATTATGATATTTTTTTCTTCCAACTTTTATTAAAAATAATTATTTACAATTTGTTTCAAGAATTAACGTGATTTACTGAATTATTAGCTAATAAGTATCCTCATAAATGTATGAAAATCTCAAAGTAATCTTTTAAAACTGATAGCTCGTTGAGACGCATGGCCGTGCGTCTTTATAGTATAAAAACTGTCGAAAACTTTTGATATTTTTCTAAGTGATATGGACTCGCCCATTGAATGACTAATTACCAATTACTAATGACCATTATTATCTCCTAATTCTCTAATAAATTCAACAATTTTAGAAGCACCTTGTTTATAAAAAGATAACGCCAGTTGTTTTGCAATTTGTTCTGCATCTTCTTTTTTTCCGGAAAGACTTCCTTCTATTAAATTTGAGCTGTCAGGCATGGAAATAAACCCGGTAATTTTAAAACTACCTTTATTAAATTCAGTATAACAACCCACAGGAATTTGACAACCACCTTCTAAAGTATTTAAAAATTTGCGTTCTGCCAATGCAGCCAGATAGCTTTGCTTATGATTAATTCCATCAATAAATGGCTTAATCATATCATCATTTTCACGGGTTTCAATAGCAATAATTCCCTGACTAGTTGCTGGTATAACTGATTTAACATCAAGTATCTCAGAAATATATTCATCATAGCCCAACCTTTGTAATCCTGCTGCTGCCATAATCATAGCCGTGCAATGCCCGTTTTTCATTTTTTCAATTCGGGTATTTACATTACCACGTATATCAATAATATTAAATTGGGGATTAATTTTCAGCAACTGAGCTTTTCTTCTCAGGCTTGAAGTCGCAATTATATCTTCGGAAGTAAGTTCTGCCAGTTTTCTACCATCAATACTTACCAGTGCATCGCGATATTCACCACGTTCCAAAACGCCACCTAAAATTAATCCCTCTGGTAAAACTGTGGGTAAATCTTTAAGGCTATGAACTGCCATATCTACTGTTCCATCAAGCAAAGCATTTTCAATTTCTTTGGTGAATAAGCCTTTATCGCCAATTTTTGAAAGTGCAACATCCAGAATCTTGTCTCCTTTGGTTTTAATAATGACAATTTCAATTTGAGTATCAGGAAACTGTTCTAATAATTCTGATTTCAGCCTTTTAGCTTGATAAAGAGCTAGTTTGCTTCCTCTTGTGCCTATATTTATTATTTTGTTCATATATTTTTACATCTCAAATAATTCATTAATAGCCTCTATATATTCTTTCTTTTCTCCATCCTTAACAATTTCACGTAAGTTTTTTATAAATAATCGCGAGAATTTGTCAGAAATATGTTTGCCATAATCTTCAAGCATTTTATGCTCACCAATTGATTTTACTTTTTTAAAACCTTTTAATTCCGTTTCTTGTACTTGTTGAAAATTCTTTTTTATTTTAGAAAAAATAGGTGATAAACCTCTTACAACCAGCCACTCCATGTATTCAGTGCTTATTTCTCTAATAATTTCTAAAGCTTCGGTAACTGCATCTTGCCGTTTTAATGTTGTACTATTAACTATCTCTGTTAAATCGTCAACTGCATAAAGTTGTTTATCAGAAAGTTCAGAAATTGATTCTTCAATATTTCTTGGAACTGATAAATCAATGTAGAGTTGTTCTTTAATCGATTCTTTATTTAAACCAGTCCTTAAAACCATTTCTTTGGTGATTAAATGATTTTTTGAATCTGTAGCAACAATAATAATATCACTTTTTGCCAAAATGTCCTCAATTTTTTCCAGGCCAACTGCTTTACCATTGTTTCTTTTGGCAAGCTCTTCTGCTTTTGAGACCGTTCTATTTGCAATATAAATTGATTTGAAACCCTTCTTACTTAAACTGGTTAAAACTAACTGACCTGTTTGACCAGCACCAATAATTAAAACCGTTTTTTTTGATAAATTGGGATAATATTTATTGCATAAATCAACAGCAGCAGAGCTTACAGAACCTGAGCCCTGATTTATTTTAGTTTCACTTCTAACTCTTTTACCTGCTTCAAAAGCTTTAGTAAATAAACGGGTTAAAATACTATCTGCTGAATTTATTTCCTGTGCAGTTGTAAACGCATTTTTCACTTGCCCAATAATCTGATCTTCACCAATTATTAAGGAATCAATTCCTGAAGAAACTTTAAACAAGTGTTCTACTGCTTCACGTCCGGATTTAAAATAAAAATAGGATTTCATATTCTCCGTATAAGCTTTCAGCTTCGAAAGTGCTTTTAAAATTAAATTAAATCCATCCTGATTATTTGTTTTTTGGCAGTAAAAATATATTTCTGTACGGTTACAGGTAGACAATATAATTAAAGATTTGAAATCCTCTTCTTTTTTAAGATATTCTGAGAATTCTTGTATTTCTTCTTTTTGAAAGGTAAATTTCTCTCTGATATCAATAGATGCTGATTTATAGCTCGTTCCAATAAGTCCTACCATATTTTTGTGTTTTATGATACAAATCTAAAATTGAATTCTGTAGAGAATCTGAATTTTAACTAAGAAACCTGTAAAATGTGTTATAGGACATTGGTTGGAAGTGTTTTTTACAACAGTTTTTCAGTTGCTATGTGATAGCTAGGTAGTGTCAGCACGAAAACTATGCATTTTCTATGTCTCTGGTAAGAAAATGTCAAAGACAAGGCTTTTGAAGTGTTAATTTTCAGGAGTTTACCTTTGTAAATGACTGACAATTAAGACGAGAATAACGTAGTATTTGGCGTTTTCTTGCAGAGACTAGGTATTAGTTTTAAAAATCTAATATGATCTCATGAAACTCATCTTCATATAGATATCTAATATTAAAATTATAGGAAGTACAGATTTTTTTAACAATTGAAAGGCCAATTCCCAATGATTCACTCTTAGGATTTGCTTTTGAAAAACGATTAAATAATTGTAAGGGGTTAATTTTAATAGCTTGACCTGAGTTTTTAATATTCAATGATTCTTTACTCAGTTTTATTTCAATTGTTCCTTTGTTAATATTGTGCCGAATAGCATTTTTAATCAGGTTAACTATTAAGATATTTGCCAGTTCAGTATCCATTTCTATTTCCGGTTTTGATGTGATTTCGGTACTGACATTTATTTCTTTTATTTCAATGATATCTTCAAAACCTTTTATATGAACAGTTATAAGGTTTTTAAAATCAATTCTTTCCTTATTGGTGAACTGTCTGTTGTCAATTTTAGTAAGAAGGGTTAATGCTTTTATTAACTTTGACAAACGCAAAGTTTCAGAATGTATCTCACTACTCAATTGTAATTGATGTTCCGGTAAATCTTCTTTTTGCAGAAGTAATTCTGTTTTTGATTGAATAATGGCAAGTGGTGTTTGGATTTCATGGCTAAGGTTATCGGTAAATTCTTTCAACCCCTGAAAATCATTGATTATGCGCTCGGTCATTAATTTTAAACCTTTATTTAACTGGTGAAACTCAATAATCATTGAATCAGGAAAATCAAGCTTCTCAGGTGAAGAAATATCGAAGCTACTTATTTTGTCAATAGTAATAAAGAAATCAGACCATATTTGTCGGAAAAAATAGCGATAAAGAAAATAAACAGCCATAAGAAAGAATATAACCATTATGGTTACCATCATGGCAATTTGTTCAATCAGGTAATTTGATTCAGTTAAGGATTTATAGATGTTTATTTTGTATAGTTGATTATTATTGTCTGCAAAGAAAGTTAAACTTCTGTATGGAACATACCTGTTTTGTATCTGGTCAAACATTAAAGTATCCTTAAATTGAACAGGTGGTTGTAAAATAGTCTGTACATGTGTGATACTTATTAAACCACTCGAAATGATT
This sequence comes from Bacteroidales bacterium, assembly GCA_029933755.1. Taxonomy (GTDB): domain Bacteria; phylum Bacteroidota; class Bacteroidia; order Bacteroidales; family NBLH01; genus NBLH01. The sequence goes on from JAOZNO010000095.1 coordinate 7,947, forward strand.
ATTGTTTTCTGTAAATCTCTTTTTGTGGTACTTAAATCTTTTGACAGCTTAGACATTTGTCCTATTAATTCATGGTTTACCTTATTGTTTTCAAGCTTCTTAATTAATTGGTAAACACCGATTCCTCCAATAAAAAAAACAAAAAGTGAGACGGTAATAAAATATAGTGTGGTTTTAGTTAGTAACTTCATTGGCTCTGGTTTAAAGTAGCTGATGCTGTTATATTACTCATTTACATCTAATTTGAAAAGTTGAGAGACCGATATCCGAACTTGGGCAATATACTGCATTCTTTGGACTTCAAACCATAAGTTAAAAGTCCTGTAATAGTTGAAAATATCACTATTATACTAAAGTCATTGGCTATTGTTTAGAATAAATGTGATTTTTGTATTATCAGTACAACTTATATCATTTAAGTAATTAGTATATTGGTAATTCGTAATTAAATAAAATTGCCTTTCATTTTAATTACCAGTTACTAATTTTCTAATTACCTGTTAATTAATACATAGTGTTTAACTTTCATTATGTCTGCTATATTAAACCAGAGCCAAGTCACTCTATGGTATCTGAAATTTGTAGCCTAATCCATAAATCGTGTGAATGTAATTCTCTACACCTTTTTCCAGTAATTTTTTCCTTAAATTTTTAATATGTGCATATACAAAGTCATAAGAGTCAGCCATATCAATATAATCACCCCATAAATGTTCCGCAATGGTTTCTTTAGTTACAACGCGGTTGATATTTGAAATAAAGAATAATAATAAATCGTACTCTTTTTTAGTTAAATCTAACACTTCTTCATCTATTTTTACCTGTAACTCATCAGGGTGAAGATTGATCTTTCCTGCTTCAATAATATTGCTCCCACTAAAGTTTATTCTTCGGATAAGTGATTTTATTCGGGCATTGAGTTCTGCCAGATCAAATGGTTTTACAAGGTAATCGTCAGCCCCAATTTCAAGTCCTTTAACACGGTCATCAATTGTATCTCGTGCCGAAATTATAATAATTCCTGTGGGCTTATTAGCTTCTTTTAGTTGTCGAATAATGTCTAATCCACTTCCATCAGGTAAATTTATATCAATCAGGGCACAATCATATTGATACAGGTTTATTTTTTCCTGAGCAGTTTTATAGTTACTGGCAAGTTCACATATATGTCCATCCATTTTTAAAAATGACACAATTGAGTCAGCCAGACTTATTTCGTCTTCAACAATTAATAACTTCACTGCTTATAATTTTGAGTTTATAAAAACAAAACTAAGTTAATATTTACTAAAACCGAAAAAAGGTAATCAATATCATGTTTTAGTCTACTTTAAAGATAAATAAACTTATTGTTTTATTTC
>JAOZNO010000095.1:9317-9659 GCA_029933755.1 Bacteroidales bacterium
TCCTCTTTTTTAATTCATTTGCATATTCTTTTCCAAGAATATCTTTGTTTTTTGCTGCCCATTCTGATAATAAAGTGTTTCCTATGCCTTCACTTTCAACATATAGTAAATTATTGGATAGGCCCTCAATTTCTTCTTTTGTAATCACTACATCATTCACAAACCAGCTGAATATTTTGCCAATTATAAATGCCAGCTGCGGGTTTATGCCTATAATAGGCTTTTGAATACCAATACTATTCATTAATGTTTGTACCAACTTTTTGTAGGTGAATGTTTCTTTCCCAATTGCATTAATAATATTATTTTCAGATTTACTACCTTCAATTACTGCTAATTTTG
>JAOZNO010000814.1 GCA_029933755.1 Bacteroidales bacterium
TTTAGGTTTTTATTAAATTCTGTGAATTAGGGATTCTCTTTCGGCTAAGACTTTCCGGTTTTAGTAAAGCCGCCTTTGAAAGTAGCAAGTTGTTAGCTTTCGTTTATTTTTATCTCAGTTCGTACTATTTTCTTTTTCGCAAACCCAAATATTTCGCGTAAATTTTGATTTCCCTCTTTTTTGAACCGTGCAGAAATCATGAATTTTTAACCCTGATTTTTTGATTATCGTTTCAATATCTGAAATAGATACAATAACTATCCGAGCCGCTAATTTTGCTGTTGATTTAATAATGTTTGCGGTAATTAAATCATTTGAGTAACTGAATAAATTATATGGAAGGTCAATAATAGCTGCACTGTATTTTTTGTTCAGGTCCTTAACATCTGAACAATATACAGTAGTAGTATAATTATAATGTGCAAGATTTTGTCTTGTATGTTTACAAGTTTTGGAGTTAATGTCGCACCCCTCTATGTTAAACCCTGAAATACAAGCTTCTAACATTATTGTACCAACCCCACAACAAGCGTCTAATAGCTTATTATTTATATTTCCTGTTGATGCAATACTGACAAGTGTTTTAGCAATTTTTATGCATATGGAATTGCTAAATGAACTAGGCTTATCGTTGTGTTTAAGCCAGTCGGTATTATGCTTTGTTAAAACACCGAAATACCAAACATTTTTATAAAAGCATATAGAGTAAGTAATCGATGGATTATCAAAATCGGGTTGACCTTCTATACGATATCCTATATCTTTTAACTTTTCTCGTCTTTCGGGTTTTTCTGCAGAATCACCATCCAAAATTAGGTATTCAGCTTTAAATCCATCAATACGAATATTTTCTTCCTTGATGTTTTTTAATAGTTCGGAATAATTTTCTGAGGATAAAATTATCTCAAACCTGTTTTTAATAAAAGGACTGATTGAAGGATCAACTTTGACATTCGAAAACAGTAAATTATTCTTTTCTTCTTTATCAAAAATTTGCCTTGATTCCAACTTACATAATTCGTTATGGTGATAGTCGTATCTAAATGAATATATGTAACTGTGATTAAGTGTTATTAGTGTCAAGGTTTTTTTTATTACATCAAACTTGTTCAATGAAAGCGAACATCTGAATATAGTGAAAGCTAAGCATATTTACCTTATGGCTTTATTTCGGATTATTTATTTTGCTGTGTAATTTACAAGCTATATGTTAAACATCCAAATTATCTTCAGACTGTTTATTTTTTATTAATTCCGCAGGTCAACAGTTAACTAACGGATAGTCACGGCGTGAATTGTCAATTAAATGTGAAATGTAATTATTACAACTTACTGTTTAATAAGCTATTCACACCGTGACTTGCGGATTTTAGGTTTTTATTAAATTCTGTGAATTAGGGATTCTCTTTCGGCTAAGACTTTCAGGTTTTAGTAAAGCCGCCATTGAAAGCAGCAAGCCCTGTTTTTCGAACTTGCTTTATTTCCAAAAAACAAATACTAAAGTTTTTTTAATTCTTATTCAAGAATTTCAAATATGTAAGATATTAGTTTTTCATTCTTTTCATCTCTTACAAATAACATAAACTGATTATTACTACACGCATCCTCATATTGTGTTTTAGCCATATTTCTTTTTCTATGAGTTAAACCATTTATATAATCTTCAGCCGGAAATGAATATATTTTATTGTCGGCTATATTATATTCTATTATCGGTTTTTTATCTTTAAATGAATCATACATCATTACGATATTACCCCATTGTTCATTAATTAGATCTCTATACAAATCTTTCATATTTTTATTTTTATTTTGCCCACTTGCTACATTCTTTCATTAAAAATTTATCCATCTCAAGTAAATCATCTTTGCTTTTTGATTTTCTTCTTCATTTATTTAATAAATAGCTATAGCACTTCCCTGCAACATCAGCTGCCCAATCTTTAAACTCTGATTTTGATTCTTGTTCATACTTATATATCCCTTTTAGTACACCCATACAATATAGCTTAGCCTCTTCATTCATGCCCAACTCAAAATATTTATCAACCTCTTCGTGATGTGGTTCTAATTCACCCTCCATCATTTCAACAGCCATATCTTCCGGCGATGTATAACCATCACGGTGGGCACCGGATTTGTCCCAAAGATCTTCAACATATAACATATCTAAATCAGAATACACTGCTTCACAAGTTTCTTCAATATCAACCTGTCTTAGAATTTGTTCAGCTTGCTCTTCAATTTGTTTTTTGAGTTTTGTATTATTCTTTGCAAGCTTTCTTAGTATGGTTAATGCTTCTTCACCGGAAAGATTATCTAATATTGTATTTTTCATTTCTTAAACTTATTCATGAGTATCTAAATATTCTTCCATTCCAAGCCACTTGGTATTTATCTGTTTACCGTCAAAACTTAAATTTAAAATAAGCCTGTCATCATTTTTATGCCATTTCTTGATGTAAGCAGATAATTTATTCCTAAT
>JAOZNO010000815.1 GCA_029933755.1 Bacteroidales bacterium
AATTGTAGTAAAACCAGATTATGTTTATTTAAGTGCAAGAAATTATGCTGATTTGGATCGTGTAATTGATATAATAAATTTGACTTTTTGTGGAAAACGATAAGATGAGGCGAAGCCTTAAAACATAATGCGACTCAGGCACAACCTGAGCCGAACGGGCTGATGTTCCTAATTCTACAAAAAACACAAAAATAGTATTAACAGATTTCAGCAAGTCTTAAATAATTAATATTTAAACAGCTCGGAGAGCTGTTCTACATTGGCAATTTAAACTTCATAGTTACTTCGCCCGTTTCTTTATTTATGCTAATAGATTGTTCGTCCATACCCATATCTTTGCCGGTAGCCATTTTCATTAATCCTGAAAGGAAACTCATTCCCTGGTTCATTACCTGTTCTAATTCAACCGTGGGTTCTTTTGTTCTTTCTACTTGTTCTTTATTTATTTTTGCTTCCTTTTCATTTTTCACTATTTCACTATTTTGGGTAATCTCTTTTTCTTCAGGTTCCAGCATAAAATCAATTTTTTGTTGCTCAACTATTTCAGGCTTATCTATTTCATCAATATCAAGTATTGCATCTTGCAATTGTTTTAGGAACTGTGATCTGCCTTTTTCACTAAAATCAACTATTTCGGTAGTACTCCCAGGACTTAAAACACCATCAAATAAGTTTTGTTTTAAAGCTAAACCACCTGCAATTTTTGTTTCAATTGAGTTTTTTGTTATAAAACTAATAACTGTAAGATTTTGATTTTTTTGTCCAATACGGTCAATTCTACCTATTCGTTGATTCTTTTTAGCAGGATTCCAGGGTAATTCAAAGTTTATAACCGTATCAGCTACTTGCAAATTAAGCCCTGACCCACCTGCCTCCGTTGAGATAAATACACGACAATTATCATTTTCTTCAAATTCTTTAATAAGGTTTCCTCGTTTTTTTACCGGAATACTGCCGTTTAATTAAACAAAACAAATATAATTTTCTCGCAACATTTTGGCTATAATATTGTTCATTCGTTTCCATTCCGAGAAAATAATTATTTTACGCTTATTATTCTTTACATCTAATTTTTCTAATAAAATATACTTTAACTCAATCATTTTTGGTGAATAATTGGTCTCAAAATCAACCAAATAGGTTGAGTCGCACACCATACGCATTTTAGATAAAAACATCATTAACCTTTGCATATCAAAAGGAGTGATAAACTTTTTAGCTAATATTTTAGCAACACCCTGTGCGTACGAAGAATGAAACTGCCGCTGCTCCGGATGCATTTCAACCGGAATATCCAAATGACTGATATTTGGTAATTGTTTTATTACGTCTTTTTTCTCCCGGCGAATTAAAATTGATGATAAGCGTTCTTTTAACTGCTGCAAGTTGTAATATCCGGTAATTTTGTCCTTCTTCCTCACATCGAAAAAGCAATGCTGGTATGAAAATTCCCAAAGAGGTGCTAAAAAACTGGTATCTAAAAAGGCAACTATTGAGTATATATCGATTAAACGATTTTCTATAGGTGTACCTGTAATTATAAGCGAATGTTTCTTTTTTAATGCTTTTAGTGAATAGGATGTTTGTGTGTCGTAGTTTTTTATACGTTGTGCTTCGTCAAGAATAATAAAATCAGTATTCGATTTATTAATTGCTTGTTTGTCACGCAAAACCGTTTCATAATTAACAATTAAGAAATAGTCTTCGCAAGTAGCATAAATTTTCTCTCTATCTTCAGGGTAGCCTTCTACAACGGTCGCTTTTTCGTTTGTAAAGCGTTCAATTTCATTTTTCCATTGCTCTTTTATCGAAGCCGGACAAACGATTAGAGTTCTTTCAAAACCAAAAATTCCCTTTTTTGCAATGGCAGTTCCAATTGCCTGAATGGTTTTTCCCAAACCCATTTCATCCGCAATAATAGCTCCTTCACGAAAAGTAGCAAACTCAATACCTTCCTTTTGATAGGGAAAAAGTTCCAGTTTTAATGGTGAGTAATCAATAGTGGTATGTTCTTTTATTTCATCAAGCATTTCTTTATTAAATGCTTTTTCAACAATATCCTGCACACCGGGACGAATCATTATCTGCTTATATTCAAGCGATTCATTCATAAACCCTAAAAAATCTAAAACTTTATTATCTGCTAAAGTAGTTTCGTTACCAAAATATTTTTTAAGTAGTTTACTAATTGCTTCATCGGGTTTACCCGGATAAAACCACGAAATTTTATAGTCCTTGAGTGGGTGTAAAAATATTTCTACAAAAGGGTAGGGGGTAATATTGTTTTCAGATGTGCGTTTTAGCTCTTTTACATGCTTAAAAGCAAACATTAAATGCTTACATGTTCCCAGTTTATTTGTAGCATAATCGGGGCACGAGCAGTATCCATGCTCTTTCTGAAAATTATAAAAGGTAATTTTATATTCAACACTTTTTTCATTGTATAAAATATGTTCACCATAAATATTTTCGGCTAAATCCATTC
>JAOZNO010000816.1 GCA_029933755.1 Bacteroidales bacterium
ACTTTTAGCAAATCGTCAAAATCAGATACAGCCACCATAAGGTTTATCCCAATTATACCATGTGGCGATAATTCTCTTGCTTTTCTTATTTCTTTCCTTAATGCTCTTTTATTTGCTTCACGAAAGTTTTTTATATAGTCAGGCTCTGTCATACCTATGCCAACAGCAGAAATAACACCAATACCACCTTGGTTTGCAACAGCTGAGGCAAGTCTCGATAAGGAAATGGCTACTCCCATACCTCCTTGAATTATGGGGATTTTAACTATTAGATTTCCTATTTTTAACGGTTTCATATCTTTAGTTTATTTTTAATAGAACTTGTTATTAAATCAAAATTTTTAAATGCGGTTAATGCAATTTGATGTCCTTCTTGTATAAACTCTTTCATTGCCTGTGGTCTACTAGTTTTGTCAAATTTTGTAGGATGTTTTAATCCATCGAGCATTATGTATTTTACTTTTTTACCTTCTGATTGATAATAAAGGTTAATGAGTGTTTCAACACCAAATCTTGAATCTTTCATTTTATCAATCATTGGTAAAATATCTTTTTTCAGTAATGTACGTTCACCTGTAAACGATTTAAACGGATTTAAATCATAGTTAATCAGCGTTTCATTTGCTTGCCCCAATACCATATCGGCTTTTTTATAAAATACAGGGCTTATTAATTGCGAAAAATGCTCCTCAGTCAGATTTGACAAGTCGGCATCAATAAATACAATTATTTCACCTGTAGCATTTTCAATACCAGTAGCCATTGCATAGCCTTTGCCTTTATTCTCAGACAGAGAAATATATTTTAGATTGTGTAAACCAGTAATTCTGCGTATAATTTCATCCGTTTTATCTGTTGAGCCATCGTTTATAACAACTACTTCATCGAAAAAATAATCTGAAACTGCGGTAACCACATTTTTAATCGTTTCCTCTTCATTAAATGCACATATTATAGCTGTTGTTTTCATTTGACTATTTTTTAAATTGTTTTTATTTGCCACATGTTACATCCATATTGGTCATTCCCTTAGGTGGCAAAGCCTTTAACAATGGATGTTTCATATTTTAAATTTTCACACCTGCAACAATTACATCATCAACTTGTGTTTTTGCTTTATTAATAATTTGTTGCTTTACCTCTTTGTTTATTTTTAATGTATTTATCATTTCTTTAAAATCAGAAATAGACGGACTTTTGTTGGCATAAGCTTTTTCTTTTAGTTCTGTTATTATTGAACCCGCTTCTTTTATTTTGTTTTCAATAAGTTCTTTATTTACAGACGACAATGCAATTTCTAATTCATTAAAAGAATCAAATTTCCTATTTGAGTATTCATTTTTCCAATTTTCAAAGGTTTCATTGAGTATTTCTTTTTGCTTTCCTAATTCTTCCTTATGAATTGTTCGTAAAAGTTCTTTAAACTGTTTTGCCATAAATTTTTTACCGTTTTTTCCACCTGACTGATCTTTATAACCATCTGAAAACAAATAAAGCATATCATTTTTTTGTAAATCAATTTCTTTATATGAAAAATCTGTTTCTTTTGGATACACGCCAATTGGTTGTTTATCAGCCTTGTATTCAATAAGCTGATTGTTTCTAATTAAAAACAAAGGGTTGAATGCACCTGAAAATTGAACCTGCATTTTATCAAAGTCAATAATGCATAGGGCTATATCTAAACCATCGTTCACCGATAATTCCTTATTCTGACTAAATGCTTTTTTTACTTTTCTTCGTAAGCGATTTAAAATCTCATCGCTTCTTAATGTATTATTGTTTATTACTATTTCATTTAGATATGATATTGCAAGCATACTCATAAATGCGCCAGGAACACCATGTCCGGTACAATCTGCAACGGCAAAAATAGTTTTATTTGCTATTTTTTTTACCCAATAAAAATCACCACTTACAACATCTTTAGGTTTAAATAAAACAAAATAATTATGTAAGCCCTCGGTTAGTATTGCCGGACTTGGCAATAATGCTTTTTGAATATTTTCAGCATATCTAATACTTCCCAATATATTATTGTGTAAGTATTCTAATTCTTTTTTTTCGATCTCTGTTTTTTGATGCTCAATGGCATAATTAAATTTCAGTTGTGATATTATTAATCCTGCAAAGAAAGAAGTAACAACAAAACTTAGAATTGTGTAAACTGGCTTGTAATCTATATTCGAAATCATTAAATTGGGGAACTTAAGACCAATATACCAAACTGCAATTACATTTAATATTACAATAATAAATACCGGTAAATAATACTTTCTTTCAAATATTCCATAAAAAGTAAGTATTCCAAGAATAAAAACAAATAATGAAGGCCCCTTTAATCCGTTAAAAAAGAACCAATTTAGTGATACATAAAATAACATAATAAACACAAATAGCCATTTGTGATATTTGTTTTTTCTTCGTGAAAAATAATACAATGAAAGAAAGCTTATTGTTGCTATAAAGGATAATGCTATTT
>JAOZNO010000817.1:0-345 GCA_029933755.1 Bacteroidales bacterium
AAGATAATATTAAAAGCCATAGTGAAGGTGACACAGATGATGAACTTTTTGAAAGGAAAAAAGAACATATTGCTTCTTTAAGAGATTCAATGGAAATTGCAGGAATCGATCATATCTCAAATTACTCGCTCGAATATGTATCGCATAAAGAAAAATTAGCTGAAACAACGACTAAAGAAGAACTATAAAAATTAATGAAATTTATACGAAAATGGAGTAGGATACTCCACCGTGATTTTGGGTTCTTTTTTATTGGAGCAACTATTATTTATGGTTTATCGGGTATTGCATTAAATCATATGCAGGATTGGAATCCTAATTATGTAGTAGAACTTGATAATTTTT
>JAOZNO010000817.1:355-2482 GCA_029933755.1 Bacteroidales bacterium
ACTACGGAGTTCCAGCTAAGTAAATCTCCTGGAGTAGAAGAAAATATTTTAAATTTACTTGATCAAATTGATGATAGAGCTAATTACAAAAAGCATTATTATCCGCAAATTAATTATCTTAAAATATTTTTAAAAGGTGGGTCATCAATTGTAGTTGATGTAGAAACAGGTGAAGGAACTGCTGAATATTTGAGGAAAAGACAGGTTTTTTACCAGGTAAATTTTTTGCATTATAATCCAAATGCTTGGTGGACATGGTTTTCGGATATATTTGCAGGTGCACTTATACTATTAGCTATAACCAGTCTATTTATGATTAAAGGGAAAAAGGGAATGGCTGGACGTGGTGGTTGGCTAACAGCTGCCGGAATTATAATACCTATTATTTTTCTGTTATTGTCATAATTGATGTCTAATTATCCTTTTCAATGAGTATAAATCATTGAGCTATTTTTAACTGGAAAGACGCATATTAATGTGTCTTTCCAGTTTTATATTGTAGCTATTTGCTGTATAATTTTTCTTTCTGTTCAGCAATTTTCTCGCTCATAACGTAATCATCATAGCTCATTTGCTTGTCCATATTACCATTTGGCGTTAATTCAATAATTCGGTTACAAACCGTATGGATAAATTCATGATCGTGTGACGACATTAAAATATTACCTTTAAAATTTGTTAAGGTATTATTAAAAGCCTGTATTGATTCCAAATCAAGGTGATTTGTTGGTGTATCAAGTATCATTACATTTGCATTTCTTAGCATCATTTTTGAAATCATACAGCGCATTTTTTCACCACCCGATAGAACATTTGCTTTTTTGAAAATTTCTTCTCCGGAAAAAAGCATTTTACCAAGGTAACCACGTAAAAATTGCTCATGAGTATCTGATGAGTATTGTGCCAACCAATCTACTAAAGTCATGTTATTTTCAAAATAGCTTTCATTTTCAAGTGGGAGATAGGCAGTAGTAATTGTTTGTCCCCATGTAAAAGTCCCACTATCAGCTTCATCTTCACCATAAAGAATTTTAAAAAGAGCTGTCATTGCACGTGTATCACGAGAAAGAAAAACAATTTTATCATCTTTTTCAATGGTAAAAGTTAAATCTTTAAACAATACATCTCCATCAATTGTTTTTGTTAAGCCTTTTACTTCAAGTACATTGTTTCCCGGTTTTCTTTCAGGAGTGAAAATAATGCCCGGATACTTCCTTGTTGATGGTTTAATTTCCTCAATATTAAGCTTTTCAAGCATTTTTTTGCGGCTGGTAGTTTGTTTTGATTTTGCTACGTTTGCACTAAAACGAGCAATAAATTCTTTCAGCTCTTTTTTCTTTTCTTCTGCTTTTTTATTCTGATTTGCTTGTTGGCGTAAAGCTAACTGGCTTGATTGATACCAAAAGCTGTAATTTCCTGAAAATAGCTGAACCTTACTAAAATCAATATCCACTGTATGTGTACAAATTGAATCCAGAAAGTGCCTGTCGTGAGAAACAACCAAAACCGTATTTTCAAAGTTGGAAAGGTAATTTTCTAACCATTTAACGGTTTCTAAATCCAAATCATTAGTTGGCTCATCTAATAAAAGGTTATCAGGTTGACCAAATAATGCACGTGCAAGCAAAACTTTCACTTTTTCTTTTCCATCCAATTCTTTCATCAGCTTTGTGTGCAGAACTTCTTTTATACCCAAGCCACTTAATAAATTGGCTGCATCACTTTCAGCATTCCAACCATCCATTTCTGCAAATTTATCCTCAAGTTCAGCTGCTTTTACTCCATCTTCATCTGTAAAATCTGCTTTTGCATAAAGGGTATCTTTTTCATTTTTAATATCCCACAAAACAGTATGTCCCATAAAAACAGTATCAAGTACTGTAAAGTCGTTATATGCTGAGTGATCCTGCTTTAAAACAGAAAGACGTTCTCCTTTGCCAAAGCTAACAGAGCCTCTTACCGGGTCTTGTTCACCATGTAGCATTTTAAGAAAAGTTGATTTTCCGGCACCATTTGCACCAATAATGCCATAGCAGTTACCTTCGGTAAACTTCATGTTAACATCCTGAAATCGATCACGTACCTCACATAGTCCAAATCCTTCAACATCTATTACTGTTCCAAATG
>JAOZNO010000818.1 GCA_029933755.1 Bacteroidales bacterium
TATACTGCAAGAGGTTTGCAACAGCCTGTCCCGAACTTGATTCGGGAAAAAGTCCACCAAAGAAAAAATGCACCTTTGGTAAATTTATCATTTTTAAACATTTTTACTATTCTGGTTTAAATTACAGATTGACAGATAATTAATAAAGTACCAAATAAATTTATGAATTAATCAGGCTAATACTTGTTAGGATCATTATGAAAAGTGTATCCAATTGTCCATTCAAAAATATCAGCAACAGCTTGATGAGCTTTTATCGTTAAACCAGCTGTATAGTGATCTGCAAATCGGTACCGTAAACCTATACGCTCATAATAAACTGTAGATTCGCCATTTTCTTTGTTTCGATGTAAATAAAACCCAATACCAATGGGTACATATAGATTTTTTGTAAGTGCCCACTCCCATGAGCCAACAATAGCATAGGAATATGATTTTGAAAACTCTGAAGCATCTGAACTGTTTCTTAAATCAGACTGTGCAGCATAAAACAAATCCATTCCAATACCGATTCGATACTTATAATTTATTTGCCTTAAAAAATTAACTCCATATACTGTTTTTAAGTAATTCTCTTCCCCTATCTCGTAATTTTTACTTCCTGCTGTAAAAGTTACATTTATTAGATTATGTCTTTTATAATCAGGTATAGCCTTTGCTGTCTGAACAATCCCCTCATTAGCAAAACGATAGCTGACACCCATAGTTACAGGTAACAGGTTTATTCCATAATTAGGCTGTTTGAAAGAGCCATTTGAAAAGTGCTTAAATCCAATAGTTCCGTTTATAGCCCATTTTTTATTAAGTTTATAGTTTAGCACATATCCAAGATGAAGGTAACAGTTTTTGTATGAGCCAATAAAAATATTTGAAGGGTTATTTATTGAGTCATATGGGTTAAAATTATACGAAAGTCCAAAAGCTGCTGTATATGATGAAGTAAATCTTTTTTCTTTTTCAAACTTTATTGGAATGGTAAGGAAAAAATAAAGAGCATTCGGACTTCCAACATCAGTATTATGAAAGGTGGAACTATACCATCCAAGTCCAATATAAGGCCTCCGGTAAATATTACTATAAACATCATAAGGATTATTATTCCTAAAACTTAGTCGAACATCTATCCCATTATAATATGAGCTATTAACCAATTGATCACCAATTTCTGTATCATTACTGAGCATTGCTCCGTTTTCAAACCTGAAATCGAGATATTTGACTTGTTTTTTTTCAGGAATTTTAACCGGGCTATCTAAACCCTGACTGTAAGAAAAATAACTTGAAGAAATAAAAGAAAAAAAGATAAGTAGTTGAAATGCTTTCATGACAGTTTAAAATATTTAATGTAACGGTGCAAATATAATATAAAATGCAAATAAAATTATTAGTTTTTCACTTAAAATATTCCTTATAATTGTTAATAGTTACTTCTGAAATTTCAAACTTTTTAAGTTCAGCATAATCTGTTTTAGTAAATAATTGGGCAATTTCAGTTGTATAATACGGCTTTAAGTTTTCATTTGAAGTAATCTCATCAGCTAATAGGGTAAACTGTTTATTAAAAATAGAATAAGCTACACGCAATTTGTTGTTTGCATAAATATCTTGATAAACTTGTTTGTGGTTTTTTTTACACATTTGCAAATACCACGACATAAACAATTTAAATTCATAATAAGCTTCCAGAGAGTTGGATTGCCACTCAAAAGTTGGGCATTTTAAGCCTGCATTTCTTATTTCAATTTCTGCTTTTAAACCATGATAGTAAGCACTAAATTCATTTAGTAATCCATAAATACCATCAACTTGCGAACTTAAAAATGGCGTTTTGTTTCCTATATAAATTTCATAGCGGTCACACTTTTTTCTTTTTTCCTTATTAACAAAAGAATTTAGTTTATGTGAGTTGATAATTTCGGTGTCTGGCACCAGTAATTCAATGCCACTCCCAATATAGTAACCTTGACCATCAAAACCCCCAATATCAAAATTATATCCATGTAGTGTTTCATGTACCACCGTATTAAATGATTCAATCAAATCTTCTTTCTTACTTCCTCTTACATATCTTGTATAGTTTTCTTTGTCGTCAGATTTTAAAATACTTAACGCATCAGTGCAATGCTTTTTACTAATGTACAATAGATATTGTTTCTTTTTATCTTTTGATTTATATGTGGATTGTGCTGTTGACGAGTTGATGGAAATTAATAATATGAGCAAATAAAAGAATACGCTTTTCATAGTATGAATTTTAATGATTATTCACAAATCTAGCTAAAAAGGAAATAGGATATGATTTTTCCTTATGAATTAAAACATTGACGGCACTCCGAAAAGCCGCTTAGCGGGTAATCCTATTAGAATCAAAAGGCTATGGCCTAGATGTTCTGGGATGTTTATATAAATTCATTTTTGTAAATAATGACCCCTAAATCCCCTGAAAAGGGGACTTTGCCGCAGGGCTTAATGAAAA
>JAOZNO010000819.1 GCA_029933755.1 Bacteroidales bacterium
ACAATAATTCTTCCCGTTTATACCCCAAAATCCTTTCAAGGGAACTATTCATTTCAAGGACTTTTCCCTTGTCATGTACTAATATTCCTTCAAATGCCAAATCTGACAATCTCTTAAACCTTTCTTCACTTTCTTCAACTTCTAATTTACTGATAAGCAAATCATCGTTTCTTTCTACTAATTCTTCATTTAAAATTTTATATTCTTCGTTTAATGCTTCATATTCCTTTATTTTCTCATTAATAGTTAAGGTTTTTTGTTCAATATTTTTAAAATAAGCTGCCTCTTTTTTTAGTTTATCTGTTTTATATGCATTTCTTACAATTACATATAAAACTATACCTAATGCTAATAAGTTAAATGCCAGCAAAATGTAAAGCCTTTTTGAATAAGCAATTGTTGGCTGAATTATTTGTGCATATTTTTCTGCAATGCTAATATGAAACATTTTATCCTCTATCATAAAAGAATGATAAACACCAATTACTTTTTCATTTACACCCGTGACCTGGTTATGCATATCAAAAATAAATTTGCCATCCTCTCCTGATATCCTGCTTTTTAAAAACTTTTCTCTTCCCAAAAAATCAAAATCTTTATATTTTCCCTTATCCTTTTCAAGCAATTTAAACATATTTTTACCGCATAGCTCCCTCACATTCGAATAAATTATATTTGCCTCTGAGTCTGAAATTGCGACTGTAAAATTTTCATTTTTAATTGGATCAATAAAAACACTTCCTATGGTTTTTGCGTAGAGATTGAATTCAATGATGCCAATAAATTCTCCTTTAGCGAAAATGGGTTCATATATTCTAATACTAATTGTATCCGTAGAGTCAGCAAATTCTGTAGAAACATGTGTTTTTTTATTTTTAAGAACATATTTAATGTCTTTATTTTCAGACAAATTGACAAGTTCCTTATCAAAATTGGGATGCTGATGAAATAGTTCTCCTTTTGTATTAAACAGATAAACTCCAATAAGATCTTCCGTATGGTTTTTATATAAATTATTTATAGGACAATATTCTTTATAAGTAGCGTGTTTGTTTTCTTCTAATAATGAGTTAATAACATCCGGAGTACCAGATAATGTTCGTAATTTTTGAATATGTTCTAAAAATAGTCTTTCAATACCCGAAGCCGTTATTTGAGCTTTATTTTCTAATCTTTCATGTGCACTATTAATAACAATTTTATAATAATTTTTGTTGTTATAAATTGTTAAAATAACAGATGACAGCATAAATAATACAAGTATTATTATTGCAAATATTATACTTTTTGACTTGCCTATTGTCATATCTCTAAATATTATAGGTGTTACAACTAATTTAGTGGAAATAAAATAATTGAATTATATTAAATGGATTTTAATGAGAAAGTGGGTTAGAAGTTTGAAGACGGAAGACGGAAGACCGAAGTTTGTTTACTTCCGACTTAAGTCTTCTAGCTACCCGCCCAGATAATATTTAAAACCATAGAACATAAACAACAATTTACCCAATAAAATGGTAGTCGAACCATATTATATATATTTTTCTATTGTTTTCAAAAACTTACTCTCTTGTAAGGGCTTTGTCAAAAAGTCATCACAACCGGCATCAATAGCACTATTTTTATCCGATTTCATTGCATACGCAGTTAAAGCTATAATAGGAACATCCGGATTAATACTTTTTATAATGTTGGTAACCTCAAAGCCATCAATATCCGGTAAACGTATATCCATTAGGATTAAATCAGTATTATTATTCTTTTTGAATAACTCAATTGCCTGTAAACCAGAAACTGCATGTAGAATAATAGGATCAAATTCCTCTAAAATTTCATTAACCAACTCAAAATTCGAATAAACATCTTCAACTATTAATATTTTTTTACCTTTTGGTATTGCATAGCTTGTTTTAACATCTAATAATATACCTTCTTGCTTCGCAACCGGCAGATAAGGAATACTGAAAAAGAATTGGCTGCCCTCCCCTTCTGTTGATTTTATAGATAAATCACCTCCAATTAATTTGGCCAGTCCTTTTGATATCGACAAACCCAAACCAGTTCCACCATAAGTTCTGGATGTACTTTCATCTGCTTGCCTAAACCTGTCAAAAATTAGATTCTGTTTTTCTTTTGAAATACCTATTCCTGAATCTTTCACAAATAGTTCCAGTGTAACAGGTGTGCAATCCGTTTTAAGCTCACAACCAAGTTCAATATACCCTTCAGATGTAAACTTAAAAGCATTTTCAAGCAGATTAATCAAAACCTGCTTAATTCTACCTTTATCTGAAATAATTCTTGCTTTTGTATCAATAAGCTTTTGTTCATATTTAATAACAATATGTTCCTTATTTAGTTTATCTTTTTTGTATTTGAAAAATTCAAATAGCTCCGTCATTAATTGATTTACTGAAAATTCTTCTTTAACTAATTAAGTATGACCTGATTAAATTTTGGCTATATCCAGAAT
>JAOZNO010000820.1 GCA_029933755.1 Bacteroidales bacterium
CAGAGCAATGATTCAGAGTATAAAGCGTATAAATGTATTAATTGAACGTGATTGAGTAGCTAAGCTGAGATATGCACAAACTGTTAATTAATAGAATTCCATTTGGGCCTGTCCGAAAAGCAAAAAATGAACGTCATTATGATGAGGAACTGCCTGTCCCGAGTATCAAGAAAGAAGTAATCTCCTGTATAACTACATGTTATATTTGGGGAATTCCTTATCCGCCAGCCGGCGGATCGGAATGACGACTTTTCTGACAGCACGATTTGAAAGTACGAAATACTGCCTTGGAGGACAGGGCTACTGACAGATAAGTTAACCAAGGTTTATGAATAAGGTGGCCTCTAGAAATTCAAAGTTCAAGGCTTTCAATTTTTTAAAAATATGAGTTTACTTCTGTAAATGATTAGTTTAAAAAAATTAAGTAACGTAGAAATTTGGATATTTAGAGGTTACCATAATTAAGGTATCAATATGAATATTTCTTTAGAAGCTCTGGATTGGATTGTTGTTATTATTGTACTGGGCGGTAGTTTAGCCATTGGCCTTTACATGGCTCATCGTGCAAAAGTAGGACAGGATAGTGCAAGTTTTTTTCTGGGTGGCAGAAAAATTAAATGGCCATTGATTGGCGCCTCTCTTTTCGCTACAAATATTGGTGCAGAACATCTTGTAGGGCTATCGGGTGATTCATATCGCTACGGGCTTTCAGCGGGCTCAGTAGAACTTACTACTGCTATTACCCTGGGATTTGCCAGTGCAATACTCTTCCCTCATTACCTTAAAAACAAAATATATACAATTCCGGAGTTTTTGGAGCTGAGGTATAATCGCCTTGCCAGAAATTTCTTTTCAGGATTGATGCTTGTAATAAGTATTATGACCAAACTTGCTTTTACTTTGTTTGCTGGTGCATTGGTACTCAATAGCATTTTGGGTTGGAATGTAATGGAAACAGTATTTTATATTGGTGTTATTGTTGCCATTTTTACCATTATTGGCGGATTTACAGCAGTTGCTTATACGGATGCAATACAGGCAGTTATCATGATAATAGGAACCAGTATTATGCTTTTTATCGGACTTGATAAAGTTGGTGGCTGGGAAGGACTAATGGCTAAAGTCCCGGAAGCAATGACCATTGCAAAACCTAATGATACGGTTTATCCTTTTTGGGGAATATTGGCAACGGCCTTTTATGCAGGTATCTTTTATTGGGGAATTGATCAGGTAAATGTTCAGCGTGTACTGGCAGCCCCTAACATAAAACATGCAAGATTGGGATCCATGTTTGCTGTATTTTTAAAACTATTTCCAATTTTCCTTTTTGCTTTACCGGGAGTAATTGCTTATGCGCTATACCCAGGCTTGGAGGGTGATGAAACAAAACAGACTTTTGTACTATTACTAAATAATTTGCTTCCATCAGGTTTGAGGGGTTTGGTGCTGGCTTCACTAATGGCTGCCTTAATTACTTCACTTATAGCTGTTCTAAATTCAGTTTCAACATTGGTAGTGCGGGACTTTGTTCTGGAATTTCGACCTGAAACTTCAGAAAAAAGACAGGTTTTCCTTGGTAGGGTGGTAATTATAGCTGCAGCATTACTTGGAATAGCTGCGGCATATATGGTTTACAAAAATGAAGAAGGACTTTATAAATATCTTCAAACCATATCCGCATACCTTGTTCTACCAGTATTCCCGGCAATATTCTTTGGAATAGTTAGTAAAAAAGTCACAATGAAAGGTGCTTATGCTTCGGTAATTGCCGGAATTATTTTTGCTACTATTTTTGTTATTGACCAGTTTATGGGTCCGGAACTTGGAGAACAAATATTTCCATTTCTACATTATAAATTCACTTTAAATTTTGGTTTTAGAGGTTTATGGGCTACAATTCTCGTTACAGGGGTATTGTTCCTTGTTTCTGCGTTCACAGAGAAAACAGCAGCAGAAAAATTGGAAACAACTACGATCAATTATTCCAAACGGATCGCAAAATGGGAAGGCATTACAGACTGGAGACTATATCTTATCATCCTTTCAATTATTACTATTTTCCTTTATGTGTGGTTAAGTTAGCATATGGTTCTGAGCTCATTTTAATTTGATATCTGCTTAAAACCTTAACAATGCTTTTCAGAAAGGCCTTTGCTTTGAGCAAAGGCCTTGCTAGAAACTGCTACCTTTATTTCATTAACCAGCACAATAAAATGATTCGTTTAGTGCTCGCCCAGTCAAAGTTTGACTTGAGCTCAGGCTCTGACTGGCAGTTTGAATATTAGTCAGAGCCTCACTTGAAGTGAGATTCAAAAGGGAGTTAATTCATTTGCATATTTTCTGTGGGAGTGCGACTTGGAGTCAGGCCCCCACTTCTCTTACTTCCACAATGCTTTTCAGCGAGGCCTTCGCTCCAAGCGAAGGCCTCGCTAGAAAACTGTAAATTTCAGTTATGCGTAAAAAGACTTACG
>JAOZNO010000821.1 GCA_029933755.1 Bacteroidales bacterium
TTAAACGAAGCTTTTCTTACCACATTGATTAATTTGGTTGGGCTTTTAGGTGGTTTATACCTTTTCAATACACTTAAAAAAGTAGGTTCTCATGCTATTATGGTATTCCTGATTTTTATAATGGGTTTAAATGTAATCATAATGACTCGTGATGCTTTTAACCTATTTGTATTTATGGAAGTGGTGAGCATTGCAACTGCCGGTTTGATTATACTTACCGAAACGGGTAAGTCGATACAGGCAGGTTTTAAATATATGATCGCAACCGGAATTATTGCAGGTGTTTTCTTACTGGGTATTATTTTCGCTTACTATTTTAGTGGCAGTTTAAATATTGATGATCTTATAGCTGCAAACCTTACTGCATTAAAAGGTGGTAGTGTGGCGGTTATGATGATTTTGGTTGCATTGGTTTTAGAATTAAAACCATTTCCGGCTAATGGTTGGGCATTAGATGTTTACGAAGCATCTAATCCTGGAATTGCAGCACTTATTTCTGCCGGTTCTGCTACAGCCTTATACTATGTATTATATAAAGTAATCGCTATTGGCGATGCACAATGGTACAACATCATTGCTATTGGTGGTATGATAACCTTTGTAGGTTCAAATTTATTTGGCATTAAACAAGACAAAGCGCAACGTTTACTCGGATATTCGTCAGTAGGTCAGTTAGGCTTATTAATGGCTATTTTGGGTTTCAAACCATATTTAGGTGATAAATTCGAGTTTATTGCAGTAACTATTTTAATTTCTCATTATTTAGCTAAAGCCGGATTGTTTTGGTTAGCTGGTATTATTGAAAAAGAAAACTTGAAAGATTGGGCAATGCTACGACGCAAACCTATTTTCTTAGTACTGTTTGGAACATTTATATTTGCTTTAATTGGTTTTCCTCCCTTTCCTGCTTTTTATGGTAAATGGGAATTGATTATGAGTCTTTCACAAGCTCAACAATATTACGCTGTTGCTTTTATTTTAATTGGATCTTTCCTTGAAGGGATTTACCTATTCCGTTGGTTGGGTTATGCTATCAAATTAGATTATAGCAAACTTCCTGAAATAAATATTGACTGGACAAAAATAATTCCTGTAGCAATTTTTGGTATATTAACTTATGTTGCCGGATATTACACCAGTACATTAATGCCTGGTTTAGAAGCTTTAAATTATCTTCCTTTATTGTTTATCGTAGCACTTTATTTTATTGATTTCTTACCAGTATATGTAAAAAACACGATTGCTATTCTTGGAATGGCAGTTTATTCATACTTAATATTACCTGATTTATATGCTACAGATATGTTGCGATTTATTTTTGCAGCTATTTTCTTGGTGGGTGGTATTCTTACATTAATTGCCGGATATGCTTACAAAGGCAAGCGCGAAGGATTTTACCCTGTTGCTTTGCTCATGTTTGTAGGTTTAGCTATGATTATTCAGGCGAGTAATACTTTAGAGTTTTTCTTCGGTTGGGAAATTATGACAGCAGGTTCGTACTTCTTAATCATTCGTGGTAAACAATCAATGCCACACGGATTAAGTTATATGTTATTCTCTATTGCCGGTGCATACGCTCTTTTAGCCGGTTTCGGTTTAGCATTTGCTGAAACTTCAAGTATTGATTTGGCTGCATTATCAACCATTACAAATAATATAACCATCATATTTGCTTTATTGGCTATTGGTTTTATGACCAAAACGGCTTCACTGGGTTTACATATTTGGTTACCGGGTGCACATGCCGAAGCTGAAAGTGATGTTTCACCAATGGTTTCAGCTATTTTGCTAAAAGCAGGTGTTTTTGGCCTTATGATTCTTATGATTGCAATGGGGCATAATCCCGAAGCTTCAAATATTGCTTATGTTTTGGGTTGGCTTGGTGCAATAACTGCCCTGGTTGGTAACTTGGCAGCAGCTTTTCAGGAAGATGCAAAACGCTTACTTGCATATTCAAGTATTTCGCAATTGGGTTATATTTTATTTGCTCTTGCAATGATGTCACACTTGGGTTGGATGACTGCAATGGTTTATTCGATTAATCACTTTTTATACAAAGCTATTTTGTTCTTAACAATTGGTGCTGTTGTACTAAGAGTAGGAACGCACTATATGTACAAAATGGGTGGACTGATTAAAAATATGCCAATGGCATTTATCGCCGTGTTAATCGGTATAATAGCACTTTCAGGTATTCCACCATTATCTGGTTTTGCAGGTAAATGGTTATTCTATAATGCTGTTCTTGATAAGCAATGGTATTTCCAGGGTGTTATTGTATTCTTTTCGGGAACTATTGCTTTCTTATATTTATTCAAGCTAATATATTCTGTATTCTTAGGACAACTGAAAGACAATTTACGTCATGTAAAAGATATTTCTATTTGGTTTGCTATTCCTATCTATACTTTAATTATTGGTATTATGATATTCTCGGCTAAACCGGAATGGGTTTTACAACCACT
>JAOZNO010000822.1 GCA_029933755.1 Bacteroidales bacterium
TCAACAGCTTGATAATCATAAAAATACACATAAGAAAATATCTATTATGAAATACCACAAATCCATTATCCTATTATTCAGTTTACTTACACCCTTCCTCCTTTTTTCACAAGAAAAAACGGATCATTTTGCTAAAATTGGTAATATGGTTTCGGCCACCAGGATCCATTTATTGGAAGAAAAAGTTCCGCCTGTTTTACCAGAACAATATTTACCGGTAACAAATAATAGCAAGGCCAATTTTAAGCCAATTCATAGCATGAATACTAAGGGAGAGTTGCAGGATGAATTGGTGAAATACAGGAAACAGTTTCTTCCATTTATGGAAAACCATGCGCCTGAATTAAAATCCAATCGCCTTTCTATTGCTTTAACAGGATTTAATTGGCGGGAAGAAACTGATAAGGATCGCATGAATTTTACCTCTACCTTAAATGGTGAAGGCGAATGGGAAAAAGTTCAAATCCCACATTTTGGGCCACCACTTGGCAGGGCTGTTACCTATTATCAAAAAACCTTTATTCTATCACCAGAAATGTTAGACAAAGGCAGTCTATTTTCAACTTTTAAAGCTGTTGATTATAAAGCTTCTGTTTTTATTAATGGTGCTTATATTGGTTCGCACGAAGGAATGTTTGCTTCATTTGAATTTGACATTACGAAACATGTTAGCTTAGGTGAAAATACCATTCTTATTAAAGTTGAAAATGATTATGCCACAACTGGCGGGAATGATAAAAATGGAAACAGAGTCTACGGTGATAAGATATTTGCAGTAACAGGCTTAGGTTACAACGACCCCAAAACAGGCTGGCACTTACCTGCTGGTATGGGAATATATCAGGATTGTTTTATTGAAGCTCGTGAGGAACTTCATATAAACAATGTTTTTGTTAGACCAATATTAGATAAGCAACAAGCTGAAATTTGGCTGGAAGTAAACAATCTCTACGAAAATTATAAAGATATCTCTTTGAAATTATCGGTATTTGGTCAGAATTTCCACAAAAAAGTAGTGGAAGAGTTTGAATATATTCCTGCAACAATTGTAGTTCCCGGAATTGGTGATTTAGATAAACCGGATGATGGTAAGCATAAAATATTAAGAATGGGTTATGGTAAAAACTTCTTAAAGCTAACTATAGATATTAAAAACCCCAAAATATGGAATAATAAAACCCCATGGCTATATCAGTTACAAGTAAAACTATATGATGAAAACAAACAATTAACAGATACCCGGGTACAACCGTTTGGAATGCGTTCTTTTACAATGGATACTGAAAATATACCTAAAGGAATGATGTATTTTAATGGTGAAAAAATTAGACTTAGAGGAGCCAATACGATGGGCTTTATGCAAGTGGATGTTAAAAATAAAGACTGGGATCAATTGATCGATGATATTTTGTTAGCAAAGATTTGTAATATGAATTTTCTACGCTTAACTCAACGGCCTGTTCAGCCGGAAATATATGAGTTTTGTGACAAATTAGGCTTGATGACCCAAACCGATTTACCACTGTTTGGTGGAATTCGTCCAAATAAATGGGCTGAGGCAGTAAAGCAGGCAGAAGAGATGGAACGTTTGGTCAGAAATCATCCAAGCAACATTATGGTAACTTATATGAATGAACGTTTTCCCAATGGAGAGGGTTTTCCGCAGCGCAACATTGGCGAAGTTGAAGCTTATATAAAACTTTTTAAAGCTTGCGACCAGGCAGTACTTTTTGCAAATCCGGATAGAGTCATAAAAGCAGGTGATGGTGACTACGATCCACCTTCTCCCGGATTGCCCGACAATCATTGTTATAATGGCTGGTATAACGGTCATGGCTTAGGCCTGGGAGAAATGCATAAAGGATATTGGCAGCCGGTAAAGCCAGACTGGTTATATGCTTGTGGAGAATTTGGTGCAGAAGGGCTTGACCCATATAATGTAATGAAAAAGTACTATCCAAAAGATTGGTTGCCACAAACTAAAGAAGAAGAAAAAGACTGGACTGCGAATAGAATTTCACATGCACAAACACAGCGCTTTCATTATATGTGGTTCAATACGCAAAACAATGTAAAAGATTGGATAGAAGCCAGCCAGACCCATCAGGCATGGGCTACAAAATTGAGTACTGAAGCTTTTAGAAGAAATTCAGACATGGTTTCTTTTGCCATTCACTTATTTATTGATGCCTGGCCGGCAGGTTGGATGAAAACCATTATGGATGTTGACCGCCAGCCAAAAAAAGCCTTTTTTGTTTATAGAGATGCTTTAAAGCCCCTTATGGCAAATTTGAGATCCGACAGATACCATTTCTATTCAGAGGAAAAATTGGCAGTAGAAGCATGGTTATGTAATGATTTGAATAGCATTCCTGAAAACTACAGCTTAAAATATCAATTGGAAAAAGGAAAAAAAATAGTTTTTTCGAACCAAATAGCAGCAAATTTTACTAAAAA
>JAOZNO010000823.1 GCA_029933755.1 Bacteroidales bacterium
ACCGCAACTGGGAAGGTACTATGAGTGATATTATGTATGATCCTGATATGTGTCGTAACATTTCAATTGATATTCGCTACGCATTGTTTCTTGTTGATAAATATGCCGGAGCAGGTTATTTAATTGATGAGATGACGCTGGTAAAATAAGAAATTGGTCATTGTTTGTCATTTCGCTTCGCTATCATTAGTCATTATTATATATGCTGATGGTGATTGCAGAATGACAAAATAAATTAAAAATGTTACAGATTCAAACAATAAAACCTTATTGATAGCTTGAATGTAAAGACGCACGGCCGTGCGTCTTTACGAGTTGTTAAACTATTTATTGATTATCAGTCTTTTACGCTACTTGTTATTTGAGAATTAATGACCAATACACTAATATACATCAGAACAAATGGAAGGGGAAATGCCTGGCCTGTACCTTTAGGTCGGGAGCACCCTTTTTATAACAAAAGTCAATTTGAGGATTTGGCGAATGCTTCGTTTTCAATTATTAATTTAGACAGTGATAAAAACATCCATAAAGAATTACTAATTGATGCTGGTCATGGTGCAATTCAGTATTTGATACAGTCTGGCAACCGTATTCCTGATGCAATTTTTTTAACACATCCGCATATTGATCATACTTTATCGATTGATTGGATTGTGCAAAGTTATTGGCGTCAATACAAAAAAAGATACCCTATTTATGCTAGTCCACTTTGCTGGGAGCAGACACTTGTCACATTTCCTCAATTAGATAAACTTGTTAATTTCAAACCATTATATCCGGGTAAAGCTCGAAAAATTGATGAATATCCAGAAATGAATGTTCTTTTTTATCCGGTATTTCATGGTGAAAGTGCCTTGGGAGCTGGTATGTTGCTGTTTGAATATGAACAAACTGAAAAAATACGTAAAGCTTTGTTTACAGGTGATATTCTTATTCCATTACTAAGAAAACGTGACTTGGAGTATCTTCAAAATTGTGATGTGGTTTATACTGATGCTAATAATCGTTATCCGTATCCTAATAGTAACCATTGGTCTGTAATAAGACCTGAACTGTTGGATGAAAAAGAGTCTGAGTTTTTAAATGGTTGGCTAAAAAGTAAAGCTAATAAAATTAATTGGTTAATTAGACCCAATGTACCGCTAAAATATAATAAAACAATTCATGGCTTTTTTGAAGAGTTTTTGAAAGAAAAATATAGTGGACAGGAGCTTGTTTTATCTGTTTTTGATTTAAGTGAAAAAATAAATGCTCAAAACATTCATTTAGTACATTATAGTGGTATTGAAGACAATAAGCATTATGGGAAAAGAATTTTAAATACAAATGAACTTCAATTATGGGTCAATAAAGCAGCATTACAATTAAATCTAAAATCTGAATTTATTGTTCCTAAAGTTGGGGATATGTTCCAGTGGGTGTGAAAATATTAACTGGTAACTTGTAATTGGTAATAAAAATTTAATTAAAAGTTTAAGCCAATTGCAAGTTACCAATTATCCTATTTTGTCATAATGTTAATATGATTCATTAAATCCTCTTTGTATGATTTTGCAATTGGGATACTTTTTATTTCACCTTTAACTTTCATAACAATAGCATTATCCTCAATCATTTCAATCTTGGTAAGATTTACAATATATGACCTGTGAACACGTGCAAACATTTTAGCAGGTAATTTATTAATAATTGCCTTCATGGTAAAATGAATGGTATATTTATTTGTGAAGGTATTTATAATTACATAGTTTTCAAGAGCTTCTACCCATAAAATGTCTTCATATTTAAGGCGTACTAATGATGATGAACTGCTTTTAATGAAAATACCATCCTCTCCGGTTGATTCATCAATAGCTTCTTTAACTTTGGATTTTGCTTTTTCGGCAGCTTTATAAAATCGAGTATAAGAAATAGGCTTTAATAGATAGTCAACTACATCATATTCAATTGCTTCAAGTGCATATTTATCTTTTGCAGAAATAACAATTATCTGTGGTAAATTTTTAAGAGTTTTAATAAACTCAACACCACTCATTTCCGGCATTTCAATATCTAAAAAAATCAAGTCGATATCATTGTCAGACTGCATATCGTTTAGCGCATCAATGGCATTATCGTAAGCACCCCTAAATTCAAGGAAATCAGTTTTATTAACATATTTCTCAATCAATAGTCTTGATACTTTATCATCATCAATTACAATACAGTTCATTTTGTTTTATTTTGTGAAATTTATTAGTTTTGTTTTGGTAAAAGCAGATTTAATTTAACAAATTTATAAATCAATAGTAATATTCAAAAGATTATCTGTTGATTTTTTATAAATAATGTGTTTTTTTTAATAAAAACTGTTTATTTAGGCCTATTGGTCTTTTTTTATCTTTTAACCTGAATAATTTATGCGTTTTTTCTTTGTTGGAATTGAGGCGTCGAACCTTTTAGCTGTATGCTTA
>JAOZNO010000096.1 GCA_029933755.1 Bacteroidales bacterium
ACCTAGTCCGCTTATAATTACAACTAGTGGAAATTTGAGTGCTAAAAATAAGATTGTGCTTTTTTCAGAGGTACAGGGTGTGCTAAAAATAAGTTCTAAAGATTATAAAGCCGGAACCAGTTACCGAAGGGGCGAAACCATCTTAAGTATAAATAGTGATGAGCATTTTACCAACTTACAATCGCTTAAAAGTAATTTATATAATGCACTTTCTGCTATAATGTCTGATATAAGGCTTGATTTTCCTAATGAATACGAAAAGTGGCAAGCTTACCTTACGGGAATTGATTTTGATAAACCCATTGCAAAAATACCTGCCACAAATTCAGAAAAGGAAAAGCTATTCATCTCAGGCAGAAAAATATACACAAACTATTTTCAGGTTAAAAACCTTGAAGAACGCTTACGTAAATATACCATTAGGGCACCATACAACGGAATATTAACTGATGCTTTGGTAACTCCGGGGTCTTTGGTACGCCAAGGTCAGAAACTTGGTGAGTTTATAGATCCTAATGTTTATGAGTTAGAAGTATCGATAAATACTCAGTACAGTCATTTATTGCAAAAAGGAAATAGCGTAGAGCTTATGAATATTGAAAAAAGCAAAAAATGGCAAGGTAAGGTTGTACGTGTCAATTCAAAAGTAGATCAATCATCACAAACCATAAAGGTTTATATTCAGCTCAGGGGAAAAGAATTAAGAGAAGGCATGTATTTAGAAGCCAGTCTGGTTGCGAAATCTGAGACCAATGCTTTTGAAGTGGCAAGAAACCTATTGGTTAATAACTCAAATCTATATATTGTTCAGGATTCTGTTCTGAATATTATAGAAATTAATCCGGTTTATTTTAATAGCGAAACCGTAGTTGTAAAAGGCTTAACCGATGGAAGCAAAGTGCTGTCAAAACCAGTACCCGGAGCATATAAAGGAATGAGGGTTGAAGTTAAGAATTAATAATAGTTTGCAGACGTATAAAAGAAGTGACTTTTACGTAATTGCTAAATTGTCACATTGCTAAATTGTTAAAAAGGAACAATATCGCATATTACGTAAATGGTTGCAATATTGCAGATATTAGTATCTTTTTAAATTTTGACACTATTAATTTACGCTATCAAAAATTTAACAGAGTATTGATACTATCATGCGGTACTAATCAAAGATTAAATTTCAACTTTTGAAAAACTGATGCTTTATGATAATCAGAAAAAAAACCATTTAACCATTTAACAATTCAACCATTTGAGCTATATATGAAAAACATTATATCATACTTTATAAAATATCATGTTGCAGTAAATATAATTGTACTTACATTTATTGTATTTGGTATTATTGGGGCACTTTCTATGAAATCGTCCTTTTTCCCACTTTCTGACTCAAAAAACATTAGCATTAATGTGGTATATCCGGGTGCCTCACCCTACGAAATGGAAGAGGGCGTGGTGCTAAAAATTGAAACCAATCTGAAAGGAATTGTAGGAATTGATCGGATTACATCCGTTTCGAGAGAAAATTCAGCAAATATTAATATTGAAATTGAACGGGAAAGGAAAATTGATGTGGTACTGGCCGATGTTAAAAATGCCGTGGACAGAGTCCCTTCTTTCCCGGTTGGAATGGAGCCACCAATTATTTCGAAAATTGAAAGGATAAGGTCAACTATTAATTTCACTATTAGTGGAGATAAACTACCGTTAATAACCTTAAAACAATATGCACGGGAAATTGAAAATGATTTAAGAAACTTAAAAGGCATATCACAAATTCGTCTTTCAGGCTTTCCTGATCAGGAAATTGAAATTGCACTACGTGAAAGTGATTTAAGAGCCTTTAACTTATCTTTTACAGAAGTGGCCAATGCGGTAAAACAATCAAACATATTAATTACCGGTGGAAGTATAAAAACAAATAAAGAGGATTACTTAATTAGGGCAAATAATCGTAATTATTACGGTACTGAATTGTATAATTTGGTTGTTCGTGCTGATAAATCAGGCAATATTATTCGCTTAAAAGATATTGCGGAAGTAAAAGATGTTTGGTCAGAAAATCCTGACCGTGTTTTTTACGATGGTGATATTGCCATAGAAACATCCATTAATAATACCAATAATGAAGACTTAATTGCCACAGCAAAACAGGTGCGGAATTACATCAAAATCTTTAATGAGCAACATGATAATATTGAGCTGAATATTACCAGGGATATGTCAGTAACACTTAGCCAAAGAACAACCCTGTTATTAGAAAATATTTTTTACGGGGTTATGTTGGTACTGTTTTTTCTGGCTCTGTTTTTAAACGTTCGACTTGCATTTTGGGTTGCTGCCGGATTGCCCATTTCATTTCTGGGTATGTTTATGTTTGCTGCACAATTAAACGTCACCATAAATGTTCTTTCGCTGTTCGGGATGATCATTGTAATCGGTATTTTAGTTGATGATGGAATTGTAATCGGTGAAAACATATACGATCACTATAAAAAGGGTAAAACTCCAATCAGAGCAGCAATTGATGGTACATTAGAAGTAATTCCGCCAATTGTATCTGCCCTACTTACTACTTTATTGGCCTTTTCTACTTTTTATTTTTTAGATGGCCGTATGGGCGATATGTTTAGCGAAGTATCTACAATAGTAATACTTACACTGAGCGTTTCATTAATTGAAGCACTTATTATATTACCCGCACATATTGCGCACTCAAAAGCCCTTAGTGAAACCAGTGATAAAACAGGTAAAATAAGTACTTTTTTCCGTAAAGTGAACAAACGAGCCGATTGGCTTTTATTATGGGTGCGAGATCGGCTTTATGTACCCTATTTAACTTATTTTCTGAAAAATAAATTTTTAGGCTTTGCTATTCCTATATCATTATTGATTATATCTATTGGCGTATTGAGTGGTGGCATTGTCAAAACTTCATTTTTCCCGTCAATTGCCAGCGACCGGATTGTAATTAGCCTGAATATGCCACAAGGCACTAATGAACGAATTACGGATTCTGTAATATCAAGAATTGAAGAAGCAGCATGGTTGGTAAATCAGGAATATACAAAAAAGCAAACAGCTAATATTTCTGTTTTCCATAATGTGATTAAGCAAATTGGCCCAGGTACATCTAAGGCTACATTAACTATTAACTTATTACCTGGCGAAAGCAGGGACTTTTCTTCACCGGAAATAACGAATTCTGTTCGTGAAAAAGTAGGTAAAGTATATGGTGTAGAAAGTTTAACTTTTGGCTCAGGTGGAAATTTTGGTGGCAGTCCAATAGCTGTAGCTTTATTAGGTAATGATATTAAAGAACTTAAGGCGGCTAAATTAGAATTAAAAGCTATCATGTCAGATAATCCAGTGTTAAAGGATGTTATAGATAATGATCCGGGAGGGATTAAAGAAGTTAAGATAAAACTTAAGAAAAATGCATATTTGCTTGGACTCACACTGCAATCAACAATGAGACAGATTCGCTATGGTTTTTTTGGCTTTCAGGCACAGCGTTTTCAACGTGGGCAAGATGAAATTAAAGTTTGGGTACGATACACAAAAGACAACCGGAAATCAATTAAAAACCTAGATGATATGTGGATTATTACCCCATCGGGCAGCCGTGTTCCTTTTTCTGAAATTGCCACTTACCAAATTGAACGTGGCGAGGTAGTGATAAACCACTTAAACGGTAAAAGAGAAATTCAGATTACCGCTGATTTAAGCTCAACAAACGATAGTCCTACCGAAATCCTTGAAGATATAAAACTTAATATAATACCAAAAATTACGGCAAAATACCCTACGGTTTCAGCTTCATTTGAAGGACAAAATCGTGAAGCTCAAAAAACAAAAGATTCGATTGGTACTGTTGGTTTAATTATTTTAATGCTTATTTACGTTGTAATCGCCTTTACATTCCGTTCCTATTCTCAACCACTTTTATTAATGATTATGGTGCCTTTTAGTCTGATTGGTATTGTTTTAGGTCATTTCTTACACGGAATCCCTATAAATATACTGTCGTGGTTAGGTATTATTGCATTGGTGGGTATTATGGTTAACGATGGACTGGTTTTGGTTGGTAAATTTAATGGCTACTTAAAGGAGGGCTTGAAGTTTGATGAGGCTTTAATTCAGGCAGGGATTTCACGTTTTCGGGCAATTTTCTTAACATCACTTACTACTGTTGCCGGATTATCACCCCTGTTATTGGAAAAAAGTCGTCAGGCACAATTTTTAAAACCCATGGCCATATCCATTTCTTATGGAATTATTATTGCTACATTTTTAACCCTATTAATGCTGCCTTTATTACTATCTGCTGGAAACTCAATGAAAGTTTTCTTTAAGTGGATGAGAACTGGTGAAAAAATTACCAAAGAAGAAGTAGAAAGAGCAATTATTGAACTAAAGCTAGAAGAGGATGCAAAACAATAAAATATTTACAATCATATTATTACTGATAATTTACAAATCAGGCTTTTCGCAAGAAATTTTAACAAAAGATACAGCAGTAGCTCTTGCTTTAGAAAATAATTATGGAATTAAGGTTGCCAACAATAATGTGCTACGTGCAAAAAACAATTCCAGTATTTACAATAGTAATTATCTGCCTAAAGTTTTGGCAAATGCCGGTGCTAATTACAATAATTCAAACTACGATACTGAATTTCAGGATGGCAGCTCTAACATACGCGATAATGCTGTGTATAATTCATACAATGCTTCATTAGCAGTTAACTACACGCTGTTTGATGGTTTAGGACGGAGTTATAATTACAAAATTTTAAAAGAGACACATAAATTATCACAATTAGAGGCACGTCAAATTATTGAAAATACATTGCTTCAGCTTTTTATTGGTTATTACGAAGTTGCCCGTTTAACGGAAGATGAATTAAACCTGATTACTTTTATTGAAATTTCGGAGAATCGCTTATTAAGAGCCCAATACAATTATGATTACGGGCAAAGTACAAAACTGGATATTTTAAATGCCGAAGTAGATTTAAATAACGATAAGATTAAATATCGAAATATTAAAAAGTTATTGGCAAACTCAAGGCATAATTTAAATTTTGTTTTAGGTAGGGATGTGAATATTCCTTTCGAGGTAGATACCAGTATAACTTACACCTTAGGTTTGAATTTAGAGGATTTAATTTCAAGAACAAAAAATGATAATGTTTATTTACTGCAAGCTAATAAAAATCTTCAAATAAGTAATTATCAAATTAAAGTGTATAAAGCCGGATGGATGCCTACAGTTGGTGTTTCCGGATCTTATGGTTATAATAAATTAATGAATGACCTTAGCTTTAGTACAGCAAATTTAACCATAGATGGCTTTAGTGCTGGTTTAAACCTTAGTTGGAATATTTTTGACGGTGGCTTAACCAAAACGAGGGTGCAAAATGCTAAAATATCCGTTGAAAACTCCCAAATTTTAAAAGAACAAACCGAACAAAGTTTAGAACGTGATGTGAGAAACGCATGGGAAGCACATCAGAATGCACTTTTTGTTTTAGAAGCTGAAGGGAAAAATGTAGAAACGAATAAACGGAATTTTACCAGATCAGGAGAACAATACAAATTAGGGCAAATTAATTCAATTGACTTTCGTTTAGCCCAGGTAAATTTACTGAATGCTGCAACTAACTTAAATCGTGCTAAGTTTGACACGAAAATAGCCGAATTAGTACTTTTACAGGTGAGCGGCCAATTGTTGAATGCTGAGTTTTAACCCACCAGTGGGTTTTGTTTTTAGAGAATTGCCACGAAAGCTTTTTGTCTACATGCTTCCAGAGTCGGCTCTAAACTTATTAGATAAATTACTTTGTGTACCTTTGCGTATTCTTGGTGCAACTCTGCGTAATAGCCATTTTTCTAATAATAAAATTTTATTGCAAATTTAATCTTTTAACCTTGAGAAATACGCTAAAATTTAGAGCCTCAAACTTAATAGAAAAAGCAGTAATATTTTCTCTTTTATTGCTTGTTTCAACAAATTCTGTATTGAGCCAGCAAAATGATACTGTTTTTTCTGCAAAAAATACTTTTTATATTGATTTGTCCACAAAAGGTGCAATCTATTCAATAAATTATGATCGGGTTTTTCACGAAAGTGATAAAATTATTTATACATACAGAATTGGCTTTTCAATATTAAAAGATTTTGTGGCTTTACCGGTCGGTATTAATTTATTAACAGGCAAAGAAAATTCCCATGCTGAATTTAGCCTGACAGTTATGCCTTATATTGATCAATACAAAACTATGTTTCGCGATAACGATTTATCTGACAAGTATATATACATAATACCTGCAATAGGTTACAGGTATCAAAAACGCACAGGTGGCTTTTTCTTTAAAGCAGCATTATCACCAATGATTATTTTAGACCCCCGATCCAGTAACTTTTGGAAAATGAATCCTGAAATTTATATCACAGGAAATGTTGGTCTGGGATTAAGTTTTTAATTCTTTAAAATTAATTCCCAATTTACGTTCATAAGATTCAAGTACTTTAAGTTCAGCAGAGTTTACAAGACATAAAGAAAGTCCATTTTTTCCCGCACGAGCTGTTCTGCCACTTCGGTGGGTATAATATTCATTGCTTTCAGGTAATTGGTAATGAACAACAAATGCAAGTGCTTCAATATCAATACCACGCGCAGCTACATCTGTAGCAACAAGAAATTGTAAATTTTTATTTTTAAAGGCTCTCATCACCTTATCCCTTTCCTTTTGTAAAAGATCACCATGAATTGCGTCCGTTGCTACATTTTTAGCAATTAATTGTTTTGCTAGTTTTCGTGTTGCTGCTTTGGTTCTGCAAAATATTAGTCCTCTATTCTCTTTTTCTGATTTCAAAAACTGCATAAGTGTATTAAGCTTCGCTTTATCATTACAAGTAATGTATTGATGCGTAATTTGCTTATTCACCACACTTTTACCGCTTTCTTTAATATGAACTGCTTTAGCTGACATGTGTTGCTTAACAATGTCTTTAATTCCTTCGGGCATGGTTG
Source organism: Bacteroidales bacterium (assembly GCA_029933755.1). Classification (GTDB taxonomy): domain Bacteria; phylum Bacteroidota; class Bacteroidia; order Bacteroidales; family NBLH01; genus NBLH01. The sequence continues at coordinate 7,032 of JAOZNO010000096.1, forward strand.
CAGAAAAAAGCCATTTACTTTTTACCGAAGGTAAGGAACGTAAAATTTCATCAAGTTCATTTTTAAAGCCCCTGCTAAGCATTTCATCAGCTTCATCTAAAATAACCGTTTTAACAAAGCTTAAATTAACTGCTTCGCGCTTCACTAAATCAATCAATCTGCCCGGAGTGGCAACCACAATATGTGTAAGTCTTTGTAATGATGTGATTTGTTTACCTATGTATTCGCCTCCGTACACAGCCTCGGTAAATATTTTAGTATAATACTTGGTAAACCGAAATAGCTGCTTGGCAACTTGTTGACTTAATTCTCTGGTCGGACAAAGTATTAAAGCCTGAACCTCTTTTAGCTCAGGGTCTATTTGTTGCAGTAGTGGCAGGCCATATGCTGCTGTTTTACCGGTTCCGGTACTGGCCTGTCCTACAATATGTGTATTACCATCTAGCAAAATAGGGATTACTTTTTGTTGTATTTCGGTTGGAGTAATAATATTTAACTCACTTAGTCCCTTTACTAAATCTTCGCTTATTCCTAGTTTTTCAAAATTTTTCAAAATATTTTATTTTATATAATTGCCACAAAAGTACATAAATACAAGCAAGCATACATGGAATATTCTTAAACTTGTAAAACAATCTTTTACTATTTTGGCTTAGCAAGTATCCTCACAAAATTAATTGCATATTTACTTTTTGATAACTTACTAACTGCTAAAAACTTGCACTAGTGCGTAAGCAACATTAAATAGCACTTAGTGCTTAGTTTTTTAAAACGTGTTAAATTTTAAATAAATCATTATTCTGATTGGATTAATTTTTTATCTTTGTGCTTTATTTAGATTAATTATAAATAGCAAAAGCTTGATTTTCTGAGTGATAAATATATTTAATACATTTTCAAGAAATATTATAACTAAATAATTATTAATTAGCCAAGCAAATAAGTCACAGAATTGTTAACTTGGAACTTAAAATACGTAAAACATTATAATAATTTTTGAAGTATTGAAGACCATTAAATCAAACCATAATATTATATTTCTGATATGAGCAAGAGTGATGATGATATAATAATTAGCGAATTAACTGATAAAGAATACGAAGCAGGTTTTGTAACCGATATTGAAACGGAAGTTTTTCCTCCGGGCTTAGACGAAGAGGTGATACGGAAACTATCTGCAAAAAAGAATGAACCACAATTTATGCTTGATTTTCGCTTAAAAGCATTTAGAAAGTGGCAAACAATGGAGGAGCCTGATTGGGCACAATTGAAATATGAAAAACCTGATTTTCAGGCAATAAGTTATTATGCCGCACCTAAAAGTACTCCTAAATATAATAGCCTTGATGAGGTTGACCCTGAGCTGATTAAAACTTTTGAAAAGCTTGGAATTCCTTTAGAAGAACAAAAGATTTTGTCCGGTGTGGCAGTCGATGTGGTGATGGATAGCGTTTCTGTACATACTACTTTTAAAGAAAATTTAAAAGAAAAAGGTATTATATTTTGTTCCATTAGTGAAGCCATTCAGGAACATCCTGATTTGGTCGAAAGGTATATGACTTCAGTAGTGCCTGTTGGTGATAATTATTATGCTGCTTTAAATTCAGCTGTATTTACTGATGGATCATTTGCTTACATACCAAAAGGAGTACGTTGCCCTATGGAACTTTCAACTTATTTTCGTATAAATCAGGCAAATACAGGTCAGTTTGAACGTACCTTATTAATTGCCGACGAAGGCTCTTATGTAAGTTACCTTGAAGGCTGCACAGCACCACAACGTGATGAGAATCAGTTGCATGCAGCTGTTGTGGAGATTATTGCCATGAAAGATGCTGAAGTGAAATACTCGACAGTACAAAATTGGTATCCGGGAAATAAAGAAGGAAAAGGCGGGGTGTATAATTTTGTAACCAAACGTGGTATTTGCAAGGGAGATAACTCAAAAATATCATGGACACAGGTTGAAACGGGTTCAGCTGTAACCTGGAAATATCCGAGTACTATTTTAAAAGGCGATAATTCGGTAGGGGAATTCTACTCTGTTGCTGTAACCAATAATTATCAGCAAGCAGATACAGGTACAAAAATGATTCATATTGGTAAAAACACCAAAAGTACCATTATATCTAAAGGTATTTCACTTGGGAGAAGCAATAACACTTACCGTGGTTTGGTAAAAGTTGGAGCAAAAGCACATGACGCAAGAAACTATTCGCAATGTGATTCTTTGCTAATTGGTGATACCTGTGGAGCGCATACATTTCCTTATATTGAATCAGAAAACCCATCGGCAATTATTGAGCACGAAGCAACAACTTCAAAAGTATCAGAAGATCAGATATTTTATTGTAATCAACGAGGACTGGATACTGAAAATGCGGTTAGCTTGATCATAAATGGGTTTGCAAAAGAAGTGTTGAATAAATTACCAATGGAGTTTGCTGTTGAAGCACAAAAATTACTGTCTTTGACATTGGAAGGTAGTGTGGGGTGATATTAGTAATT
>JAOZNO010000824.1 GCA_029933755.1 Bacteroidales bacterium
ATAACCCGTCAGTTCAACAACAGATTTGACCCCAATACTCTATTGTTTTTTCTTCTTTGCTTTCGTATTCAATATCTCATTATTTTTCAGCACCTGAATAATTTCCTGCATAATTTGTGTTACAGGGAAACTGCTTTTTCCATCACCACTATTCATTACCGAGTAATTGTCAATTTTTATAGATTCAAATATTTCTGGTAATTTTTCAATAAACAGACTGTTTAGTTCTTCCTGAGTATATGATTGATTTAGATTTCGTCTTAATTTATCAATTTCAATTTGTTTGCTTTCAATCTTATTTTCCAGCTCCTGCAATTTTAGATTCACAGCGAGTACTTTGGCTTCCTTATCTTTAAGCTCAATGGCTAAATCCTGTTCCAGTTGTTTTAGTTCGTGGTTTTTTTGCTCTTTTTCCAGATTAAATTCTATTTCCTTTCGGAATTCTTCCTCTTTTATCTGTCGTTCTTTTTCCTTTATCTCTTTCTGGTCGTCAAGTTTTCGTTTATTCAGTTGTTTTTGCTTTTCTACGTCCTGCAATTCAATTTTTTGTTCTGTTTGGATACGTTCTAATTCATTTTTTTCATGTATTTCATTTTCTTCCTTAGTTATTTCCCTATCGGTTGCAATTTGTGTTTTAGACGATTCTAAACGCAGTTTATTCCGAAACTCTGATTGTAAATCATTAAATAAACGATCAGACATGATTCTGACTTTTTCAATACCTACCTGATCAAACACAATACCCCATTTGCGTTCAATTTCAGTAAGTTGTTTTGTCAGGTTGTCTGCAATCGCATCCTTATTTTTTAAAGCATCTTCAATACTCATATTGGCTATCACATGACGAACTGCTTCAATACAAATGGTTTTTAAATCATCATTTGTTTTTCTCATTGGGTTTTCTTCATCAAAAAAGTCAAGGGTTGTAATGGCAACTGCTGGCTTTTCAGGATTAATTCGCCAGGTTGCATAACCCTCAATTCCAATGCCCTGGTAATCCATATTTGCATTATCGGTTTCAAATTTAAGTTTTTGAACATTGGCAGGAACTCTAAGGAATTTTTTGCCCCATTTAAATTTACGTCCACCCAAAATTGGTTTTATTTCTTTTTTACCTAAAACAACCAGATACTCATTTGGTAAAGCGGTTTCAAAAAAAATAGTAGAAAGTTTTTTTCTGTTTTTGTGATAACCTTTGTCTGCCATAATTAGTGTTTTTAGATGAGCTTAGTAAAGATAAAAAAAAGAATTGGAATACCAATATTAAACTAAAACCAAAGCTGTGGTATTTATGGTATTGTGATGATAAATTCGCTATTTTTAAAATAATTTTTACTTTTATACTTTAAACGATAAGTATTTGCAAGATAATTGCATTTTGATTGAATATTGTATTGTCAATTGAATATTAAAAATCAATAAACAATAAAGGATAACCACGAATCAATTCAAAAATGGGAAAAATTATAGCATGTAGTAACCATAAAGGAGGCGTTGGAAAAACCACCTCGGTAGTTAATATAGGAGCGGGTTTAGCTAAATTAAAGAGAAAAGTTCTTTTGATAGACCTTGATCCTCAGGCGAATCTAACACAAAGCTATGGAATAAATAAACCTGACTATACTATTTATGAGGCACTGAAAGGTGAACATGAATTAAAACCCATTACGATTAATAAATATCTGGATATTGTAGCTTCAACACTTGACCTTTCAGGAGCAGAAATGGAATTGAGTTCAGAAGCTGGAAGGGAGTATATTTTTACAGAACTTATTGATCCTATCAAGGATAATTATGAATATATATTTATTGATTGTCCACCAAGCTTGGGTTTACTTACCATAAATGCATTAACAGCATCAGATCAACTTTATATTCCATTACAACCTCACTATCTGGCAATTAAAGGTCTTACGAAAATTATTGAAGTAAAAGATAAGGTGAAAAAACGTTTAAATAAAAAGCTGGAAATAACCGGGGTTTTTGTAACACAATACGATAAAAGGAAAATTTTACATCGTGATGTTGTAGATACAATTAATACATATTTTCAGGACAAAGTTTTTGATACCAAAGTCAGAGATAACATTGCATTGGCTGAGGCACCAAGTATGGGACTTGATATTTTTAGGTATAATGCCAAATCATATGGAGCTGAGGATTATATGAAATTGTGTAAGGAGATTTTAAAAAGACAGGAAGGGTAAAATCAGTAATTAGTTAATTGGTAATTAGTAACTAATTTCTAATTACCAATTAGCTAATTACCAGTTACTAATTACTAAAATTATGGCAAGGAAAAGTTTTAAGGGCGGTTTAGGAAGTTTAATTCAGGACAGTAGGATTGATAGAAAGGAAGATGAAGAAAAAGAATTGTTAAAGGATGATACAATGCTTTTTAAATATAACGAACTAAATCAGGAATTACATTTGTGGAGAACAGGAAAATTT
>JAOZNO010000825.1 GCA_029933755.1 Bacteroidales bacterium
TCTTACGAAGGTTTTGGTTTGCCCATTTTGGAAGCAAATGCTATTGGTAGGGTTGTTATTACATCCAACATTGAACCCATGAATACAGTTGCCAATGATGCAGCTTACAAAATAAATCCTTTTGATGTTGATGAAATTAAGAAAGGAATACAAACACTAATAAGCAATAAGTATTTAAGAGAAAAACTAATTTTATCAGGTTTTGAAAATGTAAAAAAATATAGTGCTGAAACTATTGCCCAAAAGTACCGTAATGTTTATAAAAAAGTAATTAAGACAGGTCAAAAACATCTTTTAAATTAATTTCTAAACCTTCAATTATATTAGAATAAATTGTATTTTCTTCCGAATACATTTTTGCATCAGTAAATTTGTTGTTTTCTCCAAGTTTCCATGTTGTAACAACATGTTCGCCAGGAGAAACAATCCAATATTCTTTTACCCCGGCTTCTTCATATAAATGAAACTTAGTGTCAACATCTTTTTTTGCCGTAGATTTTGATAAAACCTCTACAACTAAATCCGGTGCACCCAAACATCCACGCTCATCAATTTTATCTTTATCGCAAACAACTACAATATCGGGCTGAACAACTGTTGTTATTTCCTTATTTTGTATTTTATCATATAATGGCAAACGTACGTCAAAAGGCGCAGTAAAAATTTTACAATTATGTTTTGATTTTTTATTTCTTACCAATGACAAAAAATCATAAAGTAAATTGCTTATTACCCCTTGATGCGAACTACTCGGAGCTGGTGACATTTTTGAAATACGTCCTTTAAATAATTCAATACGCTCTTTAAACTGCCATGTTAAATAATCGGCATAAGTGTATGTCTTTTGTAAATCAAGGCTCGAAAAGTTCATTTTTATTATGTTTATGTACAAAAATACAAAAATGAAAATATAAAAACAAGATAATCTGCATTTTTTCGTATTTTTGTAATAAATTAATAAACTATGGAAACTCAGGTAATAAAACATAGTAGTTTTTATAATCAGCTTATGCAGTCGCCTACATTAAAACTTTTAATGGACAAAACGGCTAAAAAATTAAGTGCAGAGCAAAAATCAAGAAAAAAGTTTTATGATGAGCTTACACCTAATGTAAAAGCTGAATTTATTAATGGAAAAGTAATTATGCATTCACCCGTAAAATTAAGATACTCGCAGGCATCTGATAATTTATTTAGTTTATTAAAACTATTTGTATTAAAAAACAAATTAGGCTTGGTACATCACGAAAAGTTGTTAATAAAACTTACCCGTAACGATTACGAACCGGATATTTGCTTTTTTAAGAAAGAAACATCTAAAAAATTCAAAGCTGAACAAATGCTATTTCCTGCACCTGATTTTATAGTTGAAGTTTTATCACCCTCTACAGAAAAGCTTGACCGTACTACAAAATATGAAGATTATGCCGCACATGGTGTTGAAGAATATTGGATTGTTTCACCAGAAAAACAAACTGTTGAACAATACTTTTTAACAGAAACAGGCTATGAACTTAATATAAAAAGCAAAACTGGTATCATTAAAAGTGAAGCTATTGAAAGTTTTGAAATGCCAGTTAGAGCTATTTTTGATGAAGATGTTAATATGGAAACAATAAATGAAATTATGAGTGCAGTTTAAAAAAATAACTTTAGAAGGATTTGTTAGTTATTGACATAATCACTTCATTTACGCAAGTCAGGGTGTGAGTTGGTTATAAACAGCACAGTAAATAAAATAGTCAGATGAAGCAAATAAGTCACTCACGCCCTGACTATTGATAAGTTGGATGTAATATTTGCAGAATCAAGAAATTATCACAATTATTAAGTAATAAATTTCATTGCCAACTTCTAAAAAAATACTCATTTTTATTGACTGGTTTCTACCCGGTTACAAAGCCGGCGGGCCAATACGTTCTGTAGCAAACTTAACAGATCATTTATCTGGTGAATTTGAGTTCTTTATTGTTACCCGAAATTCCGATTATCTTGAAAATACTCCATACCCTAATATAAAAGCAAACCAATGGGTAAAACATTCAGAAAACATTAATGTATATTACTTTTCAAAAGAGCAACTTAATATAAAAAATATTAGAAATGTAGTTGCTGAATTAAGTTTTGACTCAGTTTACATAAATGGAATTTATTCCTTCTATTTTTCACTGTTTCCTGTTTATTTACTAGAGAAAACAGCTGTGAAAGTTATAGTTGCATCACGGGGCATGCTTTCTGAACATAGTTTTAGTAGCAAAAATCTTAAAAAGAAAATTTTTATTTTTTTGGCAAATATTCTCGGCTTTTATAAAAATGTTATATTTCATGTAACCAATAAAAAAGAAAAAGGAGAAGTATCAAAGACTATTCATAAGCCCAAAGGCTTTATTATTGCGCCCAATTTACCTTCAAAAATTAAAACGGCTTTCACAAAAGAACGAATTAAAGA
>JAOZNO010000826.1 GCA_029933755.1 Bacteroidales bacterium
GAAAAAGTCCGGCAAAGAAAAAATGCACCTTTGGTAAACTTATATTTTAAAAATAATTTTGCATGAATCATATAAACTACTCATATATTGAGATTTAATCGGTAAATCAATAAGTTTATGAACCTTTAGCTCATGCGTAGCATAATTAATCAGGCTAATTCGCAGAAAACAAATTAATATTTTGTCTACAAATCTTTAATCAGTGTATCAGAATAATTTTCGTTAACTGTTTGGCTAAAATCTAAAACTATTTTATTTATTGATTCAAAGTCTTTATCTTTTGTTACTGATAACAGCTTAGTTTCACCATGAGCATATAGTTTTTCAATAACTTCTGCAAAATTCATTAATGAAATATCCCTTGCAGGCTGATAAGCAACAGGGTTTTTATCATTCGTAACTTTTGATATTAGCATTACTTCATTTAGTTCATCAACAATTTTTGAAACGTAGAGCAGTGGTAGCTGGCTTTCATCAGAAAGTTCTGTTGCAGTTGGTGCAGGTTCATCTTTTTTAAATCGGTTAACAATTTTCTTCAAAACCAACAAACTTAAAATCCTTTTATTGGCTTGACTTAGCAAAGGATAAGCATTCTTGTAACCAAATGATTTTATATTTTCAAAAGCTGCGGCAATTTGGGCACCCAAAAGCACAACATTCCAGCTCAGTTGCAACCATATCAGGAATAAGGGTAATGCTGCAAAACTTCCATAAATAGCATTGTATCGCGAAAAGCCTATTTGAAAAGTAATATAAAAAAGCTGAATTGTTTGATATGCCGTTCCTGCAATTAAGCCGGCAATAAAAGCATGTGTAAACTTAACACCTTTATTAGGCATAATTAAATAGAGGAGGGTAAATAAAATCCAAATTAAAAAATAAGGAATCATCTTAATTGAGAAAAATATAATTGGGGATATAAATTCAAAATAATCTGTATGTTCCGAAAAATCGCGCAAAATAGTGGTAATATATACACTAACCGTACCTGATAAAACAATTAAAATCGGTGCAATAAGTACAATAGCCAAATAATCAGTAAATTTTCGAATAAAACTTCTTGATCTTTCAACTTTCCATATGATATTAAATGTATTTTCAATTTGATGAAACAATTTGAGAACCGTATATAAAAGTACTGCAATACTCACTACAGCAAGTATTCCCCCTTTAGTAGTACTTAACATCGATTTTGCAAAAGTTAGTAGATAGGTTGCAACTTCTTTTTGGCCAGCAAGGCTTTGAGCAATTTCTTCTTCAAGCATACTCTCAAGTCCGAATCCCTTTGCTATTGCAAAACCTACCGCAACAACCGGAACAATTGAAAGCATTGAAAAGTATGTAAGTGCAGAGGCATGTATCGGTGTCTCATCTTGTTCATAACTTTTAATAGCAATAATAATAACCTTAATTGCATTTAAGGGCAATTTTTTATATATAGGAAGTGATTCATCTTCAATTTCCCAAATTCCATCTTTAAAAAAATGGGGAATCCTGTTCCAGGTGTTTTTTATAAGTTTATAAGTTTGCATTGAATACTGATTTTAAGGCTTCCACTGATAAATTAATTTCAAAACTTCTTATTTATAGTTGTGTGTATTGTTATATTATTTTATTTTTAAGGCCACTTCTATTAATTACTTTGGCAATTAGCAAATATAATAAATAGAACTTGCCTTAATGTAAAAAAGTCATTAAATTTTAATTAATGACTTTTGGGAATAAAAATATTTTTGATAGAATATCCTTTATCTTTTAGCAAACTCAAGTATTTGTGTAGAGTATTCACTCAATAAAAACAACAGTGAATTTAATGAGCCTTCTAACTCATTTCTATCAAGGTTCTCAAGTTGTAAGGTGTCTCTAAATAGTACTTTTGTTCCAGATTCATCTAATACAAAAGCTCCGTGAATAATGTCCTGATTTTTTTGAAGCAAACTTTTATAAACTGAAACATCATCAGATTTCACTTCAAATATAAATTGCTCCATAATTAATATGGGGTCAGAACAGATTAAAATCATATTAGAAATCCCTTCTTCTTCTTTTTCAATTATCAGTACATTTTCTTCTTCGTTTTCGTCAACAATTGTAAATTCAAGTTCAAGCAGATAATTTTTAACCTTTAAAAAGCTGTTTTCCATAATTAGTTAGTTTTAATTGTTTTTACCAAAGATAATAAAATATTTATTGTGATTTATAATTTTTAGATTGAAATTGATGAAATGACTTATTTTTGTTTAAATTTATGGTTCTACTACTATTTTAGTGGGTGCTTAATCATAAGGTGATTTTTAGTATAATGTTACCACGGTTATTCGTTGATTTGTTTATCTGTTTATGGTTGAAATAATTAAGCTAGATTAGCATTTAAGGGCATAAACAAATAAACGTATAAACAAATAATCAACATACATTTTATTAGTTACCCACGAAGTTTGCAGTAG
>JAOZNO010000827.1 GCA_029933755.1 Bacteroidales bacterium
TGTTCATTGATTTTTTAAAGTAATCTCCAAAGGAGTTACTTAAGTCTGAGAACTGCTGACTTTTAACAAAATGTAAAAAAATAAATTATTACAAAAAAACTGACATTATAAACTCTAATTAATTCAAAAAGATACAAATGAAAGATAATGATGAAATAATATGTAATTGCCTACAAGTTACCCGTGGTGAAATTATTGAGGCAATAAAAACAAAGGGACTGACATTGGTTGATGAAGTAGGTGATGAAACTGAGGCCGGAACTGGTTGCTCTTCTTGTCATGGAGATATAGAGGAGATTTTGAAAGAAATTAATGGTTAACAGGGAATCTCAATAGTGATATTATACAGAAAGAGTTATGGGGTTTTCATAAGTCTTTTTGTATTTTTAGCAATAGCATTTTTGTTGATTACGTATAATTGATTAATTTTAGAAACTAAAGACAAGCTAAGATATTACTTTAATCAATCAGCATGTATTTTCCTTTAAAATTTAATTGGTTAATAATTATCTCTGTATCAATTATGGCTGTCTCATGTAACCCTAAACTTGACAATCCTTTAATAGATATTCTTTCTAAGAAAGATACTTTAATTGATAAGGTAATTGACCGGGCAGATAAATACGAAGTTCAACTTATTTACACACAAATTGACAGGGATAGTGTAAATATTCCTCATTTTACTGATTTTGAATATCGCTTAGATTCTTCTGAATATTTTTACCCTGCCAGTACTGTAAAAATGCCCATAGCCTTTTTAGCTCTTGAAAAATTAAATGAACTAAAAAAGCAAGGCTTTCATGTTGATAAATTTACCTCTTTGAAAATTGATTCTGTTAGAGAATATCAATCGTCGGTAAAAAATGATACAACATGCGAAACAGGATATGCAAATATTGCAAACTACATAAAAAAAATATTTTTGGTGAGTGATAATGATGCATATAATCGATTATTTGAGTTTCTCGGACGTGATTATATTAATGAGAAGTTTAAAGAAAAAGGGATTACTCCAGGAAGGATAACTCATAGGTTATCGTCTTTCAATGCTAACAATAAATACAGCAATCCTATTACTTTTTTTGATGATTCTGTTTTATATCAACAAGAAGAAATTATTTCACAAACAGAATATTTACCACTGGAACTCAAAAAAACATCAAAAGGTAAAGGCTATTTTGATAAAAACAATGAATTAGTAAATGGGAAAATGGACTTTAGTCAAAAAAATTACCTTTCGCTTAAAAGTCTTCACCAAATTTTGCAAAGGGTTATTTTTCCGGAGAACTTTTCAAGCAACAAGCGATTTGATTTGACAGCTAATGATTATGAATTCTTGTATAAATCAATGGGAATGCTCCCTGCCGAAAGTGATTACCCCAAATATGATTCAAAAAAGTATTACGATAGTTATGTGAAGCGTTTCATGTTTGGCGATAAAAAAGAACCCTTACCAAAGCATATTCGCATTTTTAATAAAACAGGATCAGCATATGGCTATATTATTGAATGTGCATATATTGTTGATTTTGAGAATAATGTTGAGTTTTTCCTTTCTGCGGTAATCCATGTAAACGAAAATGGTATTTATAATGATGATCAATATGAATATGACCAGATTGGTGTGCCTTTTATGGCTGAGATTGGGCGAAAAATATACGAACATGAGTTAAAAAGGAAGAAAAAGATTGTTCCCGATTTAAGTAGTTTTGAGAAACTTTTCGATATGTAAATATCAAAAATTTAAATATTATTCATAACCCGAAAGGCTGGTATAGCAAGCACTTTTGACTTTGAAGGTAAATGGAAAAAACTAAAACTTTTACAGGATTACTTAATTTTCGTAAAGGACAAAATAATTATTTTAAATCTGATATAGCTACAAGATATTTCATTGTCCTGAAATAAATTATACCATCAGTAATTGCCGGTGTGGTCATGCAAATATCACCCAAAGGGTTTTTTGAAAGTAATTTAAATTCTTTTCCGGCTTGCACAACATAAACAATTCCATTACGACTAGTGAGATAGATTTTTCCATCAGAAGCAACTGGAGAAGCTATAAAACTTGTTCCTCTGGTTAGTGTTTCTTTATACATTTGTTCACCCGTTTTGGCTTTATAGCATATTAAATTCCCATTCCACTTCAAGTTGTACAAGTAATCACCGTAAATTAACATAGTATTCATATATGCGCCGCCTTTTGGAAAACTCCATGCAACAAAATCATTAACCGTTTCATCTTTTTTTAATGTGATATCTCCTTTTGCACTTGTTTTTATCGCTAAAATTGGTGAGCTTTTTCCATGGGCACTGTTAAAATAAATCATGTCATGCCCGATAATTGGTGTAGGTATTGGAATATCACCACCTCCTGACATTTTCCAAATCTCTTCACCGGTAATAAAATCATAAGCACCCCTGTGTTTGTAACCATTTACAACAA
>JAOZNO010000828.1 GCA_029933755.1 Bacteroidales bacterium
AACTACCATCTTTAATCCCTGAACCTACAGCTCCGGCATGAGCATCTAAAATTCCCATTGCTATAGGAATTCCTTCAGTCATACCAAATTTAGTAGCCCATTCTTTTGAAAGTGTTCCACTAAGCTCCTCTATTGAAAAGGTTTCTTTTGGAAGCGTTTTGGCTATTTTTAATAAATCAGGATGTAGTGATTCGATAAACTCATTATCAGGAAAACCACCCCACTCATTGCTATACAAACCTTTATGACCAGCAGCACAAACATTGCGTTTTACTTTGCTTGCATCATTTATGCCAGCTAAAACTGCTGGAATAAAATCACTTAATTCTAGCCAGGTATAGGCTGAATTATAAACTTTTTTATCAATATTATGGCAGTGAAGTATTTTTGCCCAAAACCATTCAGAGGAATATGCCCCACCAATTTTATCTAAATACTGAGGTCGAATTTTGCTAATTGTAGCAGTAATTTCATCAGCCTCCTTATGTGATGTGTGATCTTTCCACATCCAGGCATAAGCATTTAGCTTGTCCTTAAACTCTTCTGAATCAGATAATGCTTTCATATCTTTGGTAACTGGCAGTGGGGTAGAGCCTGTTGCATCAACGCCAATACCTGCAACCGTTGACATTTTTATATTTAGAGCTTGATTTGCCGTACGTGCTTTTTCTAAAGCTATTTCCAAAGATTTCAAATAATCTGCAGGACTTTGCCTTGCCAATAAACTATCTTTATCAGAAACAAAAACTCCATCATCACCTTGTTGATAAGCTTGTTCTACTGAATTTAATACTTTACCGGATTCTAATTCTAATGTTAAAACTCTTACTGCTGAAGAGCCAAAATCAATTCCGAGTGCTATTTTATTTTTCACAAGACTGAAATTTAAGTTAAGTAACTATTTTGCTAATTCAAATCCAAATATTAATGCTGAGCTGTTCACTAAAGTATGTACAATAGCAGCATAAAATACATTTTTTGTTTTAATATAAGTGTAGCCATAAGCCCATCCCGCAATTGATGCAATACCCATATAAATAATAGAACCTGCATGATAATGCACCAAACCGAATATAATACTTGAAAGAGCTAATGCCACATAAGTACCTGTTTTATCAATTTTTGATTTTTCGATAAAATATGCTGCAATAATCAACAATATACTTGTAAAAGCAGGAAACCATTTTAAACTACCCGACATGGAATAACCTGTAATCAGGGAAAGAATGATTAAAGATAATCCTCCAATTAGCATGAATTTTTTCCAGTTTCCGGTTTGGGCAATTCTTTTTTGCAGCATATTAAGAAGCAGGCCACGAAACACCAATTCTTCAAAAAGTGCTGTATGTAAGAATGTTGACACTAATTTATCTATTATTTTTGATATCAGTGCAAAAGAATAATGATCGTATCCATAGAATTTTATGAAACCTATCGACCAGGCAAAAACAAATATAAGACTATAAAATACTGCCCATACCCATACCGCTGTCCATATTTTTTTCAGATTAAATACAGGATAAAAACCAACATCACTTATTTTTCTGATTACCACAAATGTATATGCTCCGGTAATTAATATCATAATACGATAAAAACTGTCAAAACCGCCTCCATTTATTGGTAAATTACTATCTGAGGGCATTTCTATAAGCGTAATAGGGATAACAAACATCGCCAATACGGTAAAGTCAAGCCAATCCAGCTTTTCTGTTTTTAGCACTTTTGATATGAAAACAAATGAAGGAAACAAAATAAAAAAAGGCAATAACATATTTATTCCTTCAAAAGGGTTTAGCTTATTTATTGCCAGGTAAGAATAATAGAGAATTAATAAAGTTGCAGGGACAGCACCAACTTTGAACACATCGTTGTCAACAAGTTTTCTAAGTCGTAAACTTACTTCGGGTTTAGCAATAGAAAACAAAACAAAGTATAATAGAATAAAATAGATTGTTGAACTAACTATTTGAAATACAGAAGTTCTATCCCAAATTATTAGAATATAGCCAATGGTAAGTAAAAAAGTATAAATTAAACTTTTAACTACCGCTGTATGAAAGTTTTGTTTTACCATTTATCATTTTTCTAATTACCCCATTCCATATTAGGATAAATTCCCATTTCAAGTTCTATAGTTGCGCCATTTAATAAATCCTCATGGGTAAACCATGGTTTGTTAAGCGTTTTGCCATTTAATTTAGCTGATTGTATATATTTATTCTTTTCGCTACAATTATTTGCTTTTATTGTAAATGTATTTCCGTTGTGCAATTTAATAGAAATTTCTTCAAAAACTGGACTTCCAATGGTGTAAATTGGTAAACCCGGTGTGACGGGATAAAAACCCATTGACGAGAAAACAACGAATGAAGTCATTGCCCCCCCATCTTCATCACCAGGTATTCCAAAAATACTATTTTGAAACCAGGCATCTAA
>JAOZNO010000097.1:0-3598 GCA_029933755.1 Bacteroidales bacterium
TCTTTAAAATAATTAAAGTTGTTGATTGTTATTATTTGGGAAATTATTTTATATCTGTTTCTACTTTTATAAAAGTTTTTCCAAGATACTGTTTGTCTTGATTATATCCCTTAATTGTTATTTCATAAAGTCCATCATCATCAGAAGTGTAAAACTTTATTTTATTACTTTCTCCCGTGCTTAATAAATATGGATTCCAATAAAGTAGGTTACGGAAATCAGGGAGTCTATCTTTTTTGTCAGTTTTTTTATAATTAGGAGTAACAGGCTTGCTTTCTTTAGTAATTGTTTGGTATTCAATAAACACAGATTCATCTGGAAATGAAATGCCAGCAAAATCTTTGGCTTTGGTTGTAATTTGGATAATTCCATTAATAATATAAGCTCCTGAATAATATTTTGTTTTAATTACGCTAATTTTATGAATAAACTCAGGCGGAATCTTCATTATTTTATTAATGTCAAAAACGGGAATGCCATCTAATAAAACTAGCGGGTCTTTGTACATCTCCCCAGTTTGGTCATTAAAAACATTTAAATAATACTGTTCCTTTTTTTTCCTGGTTGAGACAAAAGGAACAATTTCATCAAAAACCTCAGACATTACTGGTATATGAATAAAATCTTTCATTAAAACTGAAATTTCCTGCTTTTCATCAATTAAGGGATAATAACTGGTATTTTCTTCGATTTTACCAAGCTTGTTTTCAAAGGCTTTATTAACTTGAGCATTACGGTATATTTGTTTTATTAATTTATTATTTGATGAATCTAAAAAAAATGGTATAAATGCTGAACCAGGATAATCATTTGAGAAATCATTGTTAATTAATATTTTTGCCTCGACAGAATCTAAAGGGTTTGTACCAATAAAAACATCTTGCTTTCTGTTTAGATGATTCAAAGAAAAAAAGAACTCACCATTAGCCTTTGTTTTATATAAATGCAATTGATTTTGCTCACCGAATACTGCTGCATATACCATTACATTATTTAGAGGTTCTTTTGTGTTTTGATCAATAATACTCCCATTTAAGCTTACATCTCTAATTTCAGGTAGCCAATTAAGCTTGTTTTTTTGTAAGCTTTCTATAAAACTCTTCGTGTTATATATTGGTGTGTATAATATTAAGGCAATGTTAATTTGCCTTTTTAATGAATTGCTCTTAATTATATGGTTCTTTAAATAATTAGGCAGCAGAACAGGGTTGTAAGTGATATGTGGAGGTAACAGGTTCATAGAGTCCTTATTATTCTCACAAACTTTCACTACACTAATCAAATAATTACTTTCTTTAAAACTACTTTGTGGAAGATTAACATTTAGTTCAACCAATTCACGGGACTTAAAAGTATCCTTATTTTTTGTAATTTTAATTTCTGTAGTTAGTTCATCAGGAATAAATATAGAACTAATATCAATTATTTCATTATCCTTATTTTTTAGAATAATATAAACAATTCCTTTTGCTAAAAGTTTGTTCCAAATTTCAATAGTTTCATTTGGTTGAATACTTCGGGACAATAAATCTTCGTAATTTTCTGACTTTATTTCTATATTATATTCAGTATTGGCCTCGTTGATAAGCTTTTTATTTGAAATTAAGCTAATTTTTAGTCTTGAATTACTAAAGTCTGATTTTAGTATCATTCCACTTTTTAATACAGGAGGAAGTGGTTTTAAAATAGAAGAGCTATCATTAAAGCTTAGTTTGAGAAAGTATTTTATGGAGTTTTTAGGTGTAAATTCAATCAATGCCAATCCATTTGCTGATGTTGAAAATTGAGCTAATACATTCTTATCATCATCAATAATTGTTGATTTGTGGAGCTTCCTCTGCAATTCAGGATTAATTCTTATTGCAAGTCTGGAAGGAACTTCTGCAACTAATTTACCACCCTCAGGAACAATAGAAATAGCATCAGATGGTTTATAAACATCTTGAGTATTAAGTTTATTAGGGTTTGTGACTTTAATTATAACACTAGGATATAAATATGAAGAATAATTTCTCATAAATTGAGTATACACTCTCAAATAGTAATTTCCTGAACTTAGGTTTTTTGGAAGTCTTAGAAATCCGGTTGCCTTACCGTTGATAATTCTAAACTTACCATTGGTTACCGTATTTGTATTTTGATTATATAATTCGAGATAAACAATTTTACTGAGAATTTCTTTATTATTTGTTTCACTTTCCAAATAGTTTACTTTAAACCATATTTTTTCTCCGGCAATATATAATTCCCTGTCTGTATTTAAAATAAGCTTTTCAAAATAGTTATTATTTAAAACCTGAGATGTTTTTTCTTGACTCAACATAGCTGTTTGAATTCCTGTGATTGCAATGCTTAGAAAAAGATATTTCAGAATATTTAAGTTTTTCATTTGTGTATTTTAAATTGTTTTATAAATATTTTAATCTTCCCAAAAATCAGGTTTAGTAGTTGTTCCTCCTTGTTCTCGGCAATCAAAGCATCCCAAAAAGGCTTTTCCTAAACCATCATCAGTTATAGCAAAGTAGGCAGGATAACCAGGGGACATTAACCATGATTCATAAGCGGTAGTATTAGCTTTGCATATATAATAATTAAAATTTAAGCGTGGGCGATTAATAAAAAATCTTTTTTTTGAAACACTCGCAGCCATAAAGTAACCTAATATTATATCATCAGGCTTGTCAGGATTTACCATATTTCCTTTTATCTGAAAAGGCTGTGTGCTATATAAAGAACCAGATTCAGAGGTTTGTTTTTTTATTAGATTCCAATATCTAAATGCACCTTGGGTAATTGAATATTGATTTACTAGAACACTATACCTTTCAGTCAATTTTTTTGATTTTGTATTTACATAATGAAGAGGAAAGTTATGAAGTTTAGTTTCTGTAAGGTGTTTGGATGAATAGGTGAAAATTCCAGAAACGTTATTGGTACGCCAGCATACATGCATTGTATCATTATTGGGTACTACCCTAGTGCCTGAACTGATATAAAAATGATCTAGTGTAAGGTCTGCCCTATATTTGTATGTCTCAATAGGAATCCAAAGAAAATATCTATTATCAGTATTTGTAGCTTTAGTGTCAATATAAAACTGCATGCCTTCAAAATTGCCCTCTCTGGTATCTTTATATTCAATTTTTGCGTAAATAGAATCTATTTCCAAGGGTGCTTCCAGTTTTTCATAGTTTGACTGATATATTTTATTGTCAATATTAATCGTAAGTCTGTATTTTCTTCCCACTTCACCTCTTATTCCTAAAGAATCAGTAGTATATATTCCAGGCTCTAATTCAATCAGAGTCTCTTCATTATTTAAATCATCTGATATTACAATATTCGCACCTGAAATTGGATAATAATCAAGGCTATAAAAAGGTGCAGACCTTGAAAGTCTTATAATATATGGACCAGATTCATTTGTTATTATTCCTTCAACAACAGGAAGATTAATATAACTATCAATCTTAGGACTGAACTCTTCAATACATGACACGAAAAAGCTTATGGCAATAAGAAATAATAATATTTTAACTTTCATAATTTATTAATTAAAAGCTTACATGTTGACAAAAGTATTAATCCTCCCAAAAAT
>JAOZNO010000097.1:3608-9491 GCA_029933755.1 Bacteroidales bacterium
TATTTTTTTGTTTTTGTAAGGTTGGTTTCTAGGGTATTGGCAAGGATATCAAATATAAATAATAATCATAACTAGACACACAGTTCTCAATAAAATCTAAATGGGGGCGATCAATGTAAATCCTTTTCTTTGATATTCCTGCTACCATGAAATAACCTAATATAATATCATCTATATTATCTATATTAACAAGATTACCCCTTGTCTGAAACGGTTGTGTGGTATACAAAGAACCAGATTCGGCATTTTGTTTTTTTATTTCATTCCAATATTCATAAGCATCTTCAGTAATTGAATATTGATTTATCAATAAACTATATTTTTCGGATAATTTTTTTGTATCTGTATTTACATAATGAAGAGCGAAATTATTAACTTTAGAATCAGTAAAGTTTTGTGTAGAATAGGTATAAATATCCTTTATTTTTTCAGAGTTCCAACATTCATTATTTATATTTACAAACTCGTTGATAGAATCGTTTTCAACACTTGCAATGCTATCAGAATAGAAATAATAAAGATATTCAACTTGAAGGCCAGGTTTATATTTGTATGTTTCAATAAGTTTCCAAAGAAAATATCTGTTTTTATCATTTGTATCTTCGGCGTTAATATAAAACTGAAGGCCTTCAAAATTACCTTCTGCCGTTTCTTTAGATTCAATTTTTGTATATACTGAATCTATTCCAGAAGGGTTTTTTAGTTCTTCAAAATTTGATTGGTATGTTTTATCTTCAATCTTAACAGTAATTCTGTATTTTCTTCCAACAAGTCCTCTTATTCCCATAGAATCTGTAGAATATACCCCTGGTTTTATCTCAGTTAAAGTTTCTTCAGTATTTAAATTGTCAGAAATTTTAATATTTGCACCGGTTACAGGAAAATAACCCAAATCATCAACTGCTAAAGATTTTGAAAGTTTGACAATATATGGGCCAGGCTCATTAGTAATAGTACCATCAATAACGGGTAAATTTGCATAAGCAGTAATTTTGGGACTAAACTCTTCAATACAAGCCTGAAAAAGACTAATGACAATTAGAAATACTAAAATTTTAATTTGCATAATTTCAGAATTTAAAACGATTGGATGACAAAATGATTAAGTCTTTCAAACTTATAATCTATCTTTTTCATATTTATAGGGCTTTCTATTATCTATGAATTTATTTTTCATCTAATTTAATCTTCCCAAAATTCAGGTTTCTCTTCAGTTCCTCCGTTTTCTTTACAATCAAAACAACTTACATCAGCCATGCCTAAAGATTTTCCTTCAATCCCTACTTTTACTGTAGTGACATATACTGGCCAGGGAGGAGGATATCCCTTCAGATCTATTAAAGCTTGAACATTTCCTTCACATTTTGAATAGGTGAAATTTAAAGGTGGCTTTTCGACAAAAACTCTTTTCTTAGAAACACCAGCAGCCCAAAAGTATCCTAATATGATATCTTTAGGATTGTTCGGGTTAATAAGATTTCCTTTTACCTGAAACGGTTGTGTGGTATATAAAGAACCTGATTCGGCACTTTGTTTTTTTATTTCATTCCAATATTTGTAAGCTTCTTCTGTGATTGAATATTGATTTATCAATACACTATATCTTTCGGATAATTTTTTTGTTGAAGTGTTTACATAATGAAGAGGGAAGTTTTTAATTTTCGGATATGTAAGGCCTTTAGTTGAAAAAGTAAGGGTTTCAATTACTTTTTCAGTACGCCAACAAGTTTTTAAACTAGGATTAGTGATGGTGTCGATGGCTGTAAAACTCCAATATACATAATTGAGTTCAAGGTCTCCTTTGTATTCGTATGTTTCAATAGGTACCCAAAGAAATTGTTTAGTATTAGTCGTTTCAGTATCAATATAAAACTGAACACCTTCAAAACTACCTTCTACGGTTTCTTTATATTCGACTTTTGCATATATTGAATCTATTCCAACAGGCTCTTCCAGTTCTTCAAAATTTGACTCGTATGTTTTACCATCAACATCAATAGTAATTCTGTATTTTCTTCCAACTTCACCTCTTATCCCCAAAGGATTAGTTGAGTACACACCTGGTTCCAATTCAACCAAAGTCTCCTCGGTATCGAAATCATCAAAAATTACAATATTTGCACCGGTCACAGGAAAGTAGTCCAAATCATCTACTGCTAAAGTTTTTGAAAGTCTAACAATATAGGGACCCGGTTCATTTGTTATCATACCATCAATAACCAGCAAATCAAGATAACCATCAATTTTTGGATTGAACTCTTCAATACAAGCCACAAAAAGGCTCATAATAGTTAGAAGCGATAAAATTTTAATTTGCATAATTTCCTAATTTAAAGCTATACGTTAATGAAACAATTGGAACCCCAAAGATTGATAATTTATAACCTTGTAATACACTTTCTTCTGATTTAAAATATACTGAATAGGCATTTTTTCTTCCTGTTAAATTATATACAGAAAATATCCATGTACTATGTGCAAATTTTTTCGAAGCTAGATTTCCTTCAAGTTTTAATGAAAAGTCAACTCTAAAGTAATCAGGTATTCTATATTCATTTCTTTTTGAGTATAAGGGGAGCCTTAAATCTCCCTGAAAGAAGTTACCTACCGGGTAAGTTATTGGACGCCCTGTTGAGTACACAACATTTGAAGAAAGGCTAAACCTTCTTGAAAATTTATAATTGGCAACTAAGTTTACAGCATGTGGCTTATCATAATTTGAAGGATAGGCTTCTCCATCATTAATTCTTTCTTCAGGCTCTTCAGAATTAACCGTGACTAATGAACGTGAGTATGTGTAGTTCAGCCATCCATTTAATCTTCCATATGTTTTTTTTATCATAAACTCTGCTCCATAAGTATTTAAATCTCCTTGTAAGATATCAATCTCGGGGGTTTCATTTACTACCAAATTCGCCCCATCCCTGTATTCTACCAGGTTTTGTGCTGTTTTATAATAGGTTTCCACAGAAATGTTATACTGTCCGTTAAAAATACTACTATAAATACCAAATGAATATTGGTCGCCTGACATCGGTTCTATATTATTGTCACTCAGCTTCCACTTATCTGTTGGCGAAATAGCAATCGTATTAGTAAGCATCAGTAAGTATTGTTTTAGTTGATTGAAACTGAACTTAATTGATAAATTATCAGCTAAAATATACCGTGCAGCAATTCTAAAATCCGGAGCCCCAAAGGATTCAATAACCTGATTGTTAGAATAACTTACTGTGTCAACAATGTTTTCAATAGATTTTGGTTCATTAGCATCATATTCTTTTACATCATTAGGACCAAGATATTGATAAGTATTGTACCTGACACCTCCGATTATTGATAATCTTGGTAACACTGTCCATTCATCAGATAGGAAGATTGCTGATTCCAGTCCCTTTTCCTGCCCCAAATCAATAGGCTCTATTATGGATGCATCATTTAATGGTAAAAAATTTCCCTGATCTAATAGGTAAAGTGATGAGCTAATACCTGTAGTAATTGTGTGTTTAGAATTTGGTCTTAATGTTAAACTCGTTTTGAATTCGCTATGCTTTAATTCAAAATTATCTTTGTATGATGAAATTGCAAGCTCGGAGTTTTCTTCTGTAAAATTATACTGACTATAAATAAGGGCAACATTTAAATTATGTTTTTCTTTGATTAAATGACTCCATTCCAATGAGCCTCCATTATTTGCATAACTAAATTTATTTTGGTTCGTTAAGCTCATTTTATCAAAACTGTGATAAGAGAAAACGTTAAGTTGATTTTGTTTGTTTAAATCAAATGAGAAATTAGTTATCATGTCTGCAAATTGGGCATCGCTATTACTTATGGCAGGATCTTCGACCTGTTTTAAAAGCCAATCGGAATAGGTTGATCTTAGCCCAACCATATAACTACTACTATTCTTTTTTATAGGGCCTTCAACTAAAATCTTTGCAGTAACAGGACTTATTCCACCACTAACTGAAAACTCTTTTTTATTCCCCTGTTTTGCACTAATATCAAAAATGGAAGATAGTCTGCCTCCATAATTAGCTGGAATATTACTTTTATAGAGTGTGAAATCTTTAACTGCCTCTGAATTAAATGCTGAAAAAAAACCAAATAGATGAGAAGAGTTGTATACCGGAACATTATTTATAAGAAATAAGTTCTGATCTGTAGGACTACCTCGCACATTAAATCCAGAACTACCTTCACCAATTGATTGTACACCCGGAAGCAATAAACTTATCTTAATCAGATCAGGTTCACCTAAAACCAGAGGGATTTCTTTAATTTTTTTAGTTTCCAATTTCTCATAGCCCATTTGAGTTCCTCTTACAATATGGTTCCTTTCTGAACTTACAATAACTTCTTCAAGTGCAATTAATTTTTCTTCCAAAATCAAATCAAGTCTTCCATCTGATAACACTTTGATTTTTATCTTTTCTTCTTTACTCTCAAGACTATTTATGATTAATGTATAATCTCCTTTTTTAAGACTTATTGTATAAAATCC
The DNA here is from genome assembly GCA_029933755.1 of Bacteroidales bacterium. Classification (GTDB taxonomy): domain Bacteria; phylum Bacteroidota; class Bacteroidia; order Bacteroidales; family NBLH01; genus NBLH01. Next base: position 8,116 of record JAOZNO010000097.1, read on the forward strand.
ACTATCGTCAGTAGATACTACTTTGCCTGTTTCTTTTATTTGTAATGTGCCACCTATGATTGGTAAGTCATCAGTCGTACTTTTTACAAAGCCTGATACTGTAGCTGTTGTTTTATTGTCATTTCCCTTTTTTCCTACCGTTCTATGTTTTGTTACAAAAATGTTATCTGTCTTTAGATAAGTGTCGTTCCTTTTAAGACCATTATCTAAATATTCTTTTTGAGTTTGTTGTCTATAAAAATTATCCGGAAGGTTTGTATAAACTTTTATTTTTTTTGTAATAAATATATGCCCGAATTCATCCATTGCTGCTTTATAACTATATGGCTTAAGAATCTTATTTAGTTTGTCCAAAAACGCCATATTGTTTTCAGGGACTACTACCTCAAAATTTGGTAAACTATCAATATCAAAATAGAATTGAACAGGGTATTTATTTTCAATTTTAATAACAAAATCAGTCCATGATAGTTTATTGTAGCTATCATCTAATATAATATCTTTAGTCTGTCCTACCATTTTTATTGGTAGAAGTATTACTAAACTGAGAAATATTAAATATTTAATTAGCTTGTGTAGATTTGGCATGGCAAAAGGTCATAAGTTTAATTAGTTCTTCATTACTTGCACTTTTATATACTATTTCATTTTGTTTCATAAACTTTCCAATTTCTTTTCGGTAAGCCTCATAGAATTTTAAAAAAGCTTTTTTAGAACTTACTTTTACAAAATCTTTATGATTATAAATGAAGTATGTATATTTTTGAGATGAATATTTTCCGTTGGGGTTATAATCATCATATAAACTAATAATAGTTTTTGTATATTTCTTTAGAAGTATATCATTACCAGAATTTATTTTCTCAAAATATCCTTTCTGATTTGAATTTTCTTTTTGCTGATTCATGTTAATAAAAATGTGATGTCCCAGATAAAATGAATCGACAAGCGAGGAATTCAATACTATTAAATGTTCGTAGGAATCTTTAGTAACTGTTGTAAGAACTAATCTATCTGAGTTAATATCATACTTTAGTTTAGTATTAAAATATGTCTGACCTTTAATAAATAGTTTTGTATCGGTAGATTTAGCCCATTCAAAAAAAAGATTTCCATTAACTCTGATATCTTTAGGCCGATATTTTCCTCCATTAATTAATAAGTCATCCAGACCATACTTTTTTTCAGCTAAATCAATAATATCTTCTTTCGAAAATTTATTTGATACACTTTCCGTTTGACTATATAGAAAGTTTAATCCCGTGATAAGTATAAACGCAACAAGTGTTAGTCCTTTATGGTATAACATAAATAATAGTATAAATGTAAAAGTGGGTTTTTTTAACAAAGATGGATACGTTGACATAATAGGAATA
>JAOZNO010000098.1 GCA_029933755.1 Bacteroidales bacterium
AGTGGTGAATTTAGATATTTTGCAATATGATATTTATGTGCGGATTTGAGGATTATATAAAAAATCACTTACCGGATAAGTATGCTGAACAACTAACCAATATTGGTGTAATTAAGGAAATGTCAGGTTCATATACAGAAGCAACGGAAAAGTATTTTAAGGCACTTGAGATTTTTGACAGTTTAAATTTAGAACTAAAAAGCTCAATGATATATAATAATCTTGGGATTGTGTATCAACAACTTAAAGAGAATGAAAAGGCCTTAGAATATTATAATAAATCCCTTCTAATTAGTAAAAAGCTTAACAGACCGGATATAAGTGCAAAACGCTATAATAATATAGCAGCTGTTTATGAAGAATCCGGTAAGAATATAGATTCTTCACTCTATTATTATCATAAAGCACATAAAATTTGGCTAAAAGATTCAAGTAATCGCTTCCTACCAATTGTTGAAAACAATATCGGCTACATTTATTTACTTAAAAATGAGTTAACTATTGCTGATTCTCTATTTAAAAAAGCTTTAAGTTTTTGTTTAAAGACTGGCCAAAAAAATATTATCAGTCAAATATTACGAAATCGGGCAAAATTATTAATTGTACAAAAAAAATATACCAGGGCTATACTCACAGCAGAAAAGGCAATAAGCTTAGCACAAAATAGCTCAAATAAAGAAGTACAATTAGAGAGTTTGAAAGTATTGATTGAAGCATTGGAAAAAATAAAAGAGTTTGAAAAAGCCAATGAAAAATTAAAAGAATACTATCAGCTTCAGGAAGAATTAAGCGGGATTGAGCAAAAAAAACAAATAAACCAGTTAAACATTCAGTACCAGGTAAGGGATAAAGAGCATAAAATTAGAATATTAGAGCTAGAAAATACGGTTCAGAATCGAAAACTTTTGCAACAAGGCTTAATAATCTTTGTTTTAGTTTTTATTTTGGTAGGACTATTTTTTGTATTTCGTTTGCAAAAGAAAAATAACCAACTGAAATTACTACAAATGCACAGAGATATAGCTGACTATGTTAGCGAATTAGAAGAAATTAAAGAGCAAAATAACCAAAGTAAGGAACTTTGTGCTGAAAATTTTAAGAATAAAATTAAATCATTTGATTTAACCGAGAGAGAAGAAGAAGTTTTAATTCTAATATCTAAAGGATATAAAAATTCAGAAATTGCCGAGAAAATGTTTGTATCGATAAATACAGTAAAAACCCACACAAAAAATCTTTTTATCAAATTAGATGTAAGAAACCGTACAGAAGCAGCCCGAAAAGCGAAATTATCTTAGCTTTTTTGAAAAATCACCCAAAAGGGTGAAAGAAATTTGATACTTAGAAGCTAGGTTTGCATTGAATTTTAATATTAACCAATGTAAATTTTAAAAAATGAAAAAATTAAGTATTATTTTATTAGCAGTATCATTAATCGCATTTTCCTGTAATAAAGTTGATGAAGCTGAACCAGGGGACACAGTAAATGCTACAATGACCTTTGATGGTACAACTTATACTGAATTCGATGTAAAATCTCTTAATATTGTAGCAGGTATGCTTCCTGCAAAAGGTAATGGAACTGATGAGTTTTTATTAACAATAATGGGGATTGGAGAAGATGGTACTACTTCAGAAATTTGTCCGGATAAAGATTGCCCACAACCATGTTCTGTTATGTTAGATTTTGGTGCAGCAGCAGGCAAAGAGGGTTTTGTCGCTATGTCAGGAACTGTTAAAAGAACAGATAAAAAAATTGAAGTTAATGTATCCGGAACTAATCTTGACCTTGAAACGTTAACATTAACAGCAACAATTAATGTAGGTTCTGTTATATTCTAGTCTAAGACAAGATTTCAAACTACTAAAAAAGCCTTTTTTTGATTCTGTGAAAACAAAATCAAAAGAGGGCTTTCAAAATTAAAGCTACCCATTACATATTACAAAAAAAGTTCCCTGTAACAAACAAGAAACCTTTTTAATAATCTTACTTTTATGTTTTAGTGACAACCACAACCGGTATCACATCCGCAGCCATCATCACCATGATCGTGATTATGTTCATGAACATGCCCATGAGACAGTTCTTCTTCTGTTGCTTCACGAATTGACAAAATAGCACCTGTAAAATATAAGCCCTCACCTGCTAATGGATGGTTAAAATCAAGCTTTACCATATCCTCACTAACTGAAAGTACTTTACCGTTATACTGGTTACCTGCCTCATCGCGCAAAGGAATAAAATTACCAATAGTTAACAGTCCGTCTTCCAATTTTCCATTTGCTTCAAAAGCACTCATTGGAATTTCGGCCATATTCTCTTCGTTTCTTTCACCGTATGCTTCATCACTAGTTAAAGAAAATTCAAAAGTTTCATTATCTGACATTCCCTTTAATTTCTCTTCAAATTTTTCGAGCATGTAGCCGGTACCATATATAAATGTAAATGGTTTTGATTCATCTACCATTTCAATCACTTCACCATCTTTCGCTTTTAATCTAAGTTCGTACCGTACTGAAACAACTTTATTCTTGTCTGCTACTATTTTTTCTTCTATAACCATTTTAAATTATTTTGAGTTATCAACTTTTTGAGAGTACAATAATACAATGATTTTTTCAATTTTGGAAACAACCATCAACCTATTGAGAATAAAAGATACATATATCTTTATATAATATAAATAATTTTAGATATTGATATAGAAAATAGGAGGCATGCTTTAAACAAAAAGGATTAAATACTTTATTAAACCGCTGTATTACAAAAGATTCTATCATATAGATAATTTCTATATCGATATAGTTTTAAAAGATATAGTTTTTTATTTGAATCCTTTCTAAATAAAGAATAATTTCATACTTTTGTATCTTTAATTATGAAATATAATTTATTAATCCTTAAAATTTATACAATATGGCAGTTTTAACAGGAAAAAAAGCACCTTCGTTTAGTGCACCGGCAGTAATTAATGGTGGTGAAATGGTTGATTCATTTTCACTTGACCAATATTTAGGTAAAAAGCATGTAGTATTTTTCTTTTATCCCGCCGATTTCACTTTTGTTTGTCCAACTGAATTATTAGCATTTCAAAACAAAATTGCAGAGTTTGAAAAAAGAGATGTTGCAGTAGTAGGTTGTTCCGTTGATTCACAGTTTTCGCACTGGAAATGGTTAACAACACCAGTTAATGATGGCGGTATTGAAGGAGTTAAATACCCTTTAGTAGTTGATCAGTCAAAAACAATTTCTCAGAATTTTGACGTGCTTGCAGGTGAGTACGATTATAATGAAAGTGGTGAGTTAGTTTATGAAGGAACTCCAATGGCATATCGTGGTTTATTTCTTATTGATAAGGATGGAATTGTTCAACATCAAGTGGTAAACAATATGCCATTAGGAAGAAGTATTGATGAAACTTTAAGGATGGTTGATGCTTTACAGTTTTTTGAAAAAAATGGCGAAGTTTGCCCTGCTGATTGGAAATCTGGCGATGAAGGTCTTGTTGCTACACAAGAAGGTATTTCAGAGTATCTAACAAAAAATAACTAAACATTATAATTTCATTAATAGTAAAAATTATGTCAGTTAGAAAAGCGAATGCTCTTTGGAATGGTACTTTGAAAGAAGGAAAGGGCGAAATGAAATTCAGTAATTACACAGGACCGTTTTCATATGTTTCACGTTTTGAGGAAGGTACTGGAACTAATCCAGAAGAATTAGTAGCAGCAGCACATGCAGGATGTTATTCAATGTTTTTAGCAGCGCTTATTAGTGGCGAAGGACTGAACCCAAAAAGTGTAGAAACTACTACAAAGGTTACTTTAGGAAAAGATGATAAAGGACCTTGTGTTACAAATATTTTACTGGATACTACAGTAAACTGTGAAGGCCTGAGTCAGGAGAAATTTGACGAATTATCTGTAGCAGCAAAGGAAGGCTGTCCTATTTCAAGACTATATGATGGTGGAACTGCTAAAATTGAGCTTGACGCTAAATTAGTAGGGTAATATTATTTTGCCAAGAAGATTTTTAAAGGTTGTTTCAGTTAATGAAACAGCCTTTTTTTTTTATAGTTTAAGTTGGCAAGTCTGATAGTCAGAGTCTCACTTGTAAAATTAATTTGAGACAAAAATAATGCTAATTTATAATTTTGCTGACAGAGTGAGGCTCTGACTTTGTTAAAATTAGCCACTATTAAACATTGTCAATATCCTTTAAAAACCTACTTTTGCAGCATGCGAAAATGGATTGACTTTTATTTAAGGGATAAGGAAAAGTTTACAGAGCAACTTTTGAAATGGGGAGATAGTAAAGATCCGTTTATTGTTTTAAACAGTAACCGAGATACTACTAATAATCATTCATACAAAAATTATGATTTAATTGCTGCCTCAGGTGAATATAAAAGGATTTCTTGTCAATCAGATAATTGTTTTGAAAAATTACGATTATTTTCAGAAAAAACAGAAGATTGGCTATTTGGTTATTTAACTTACGATTTAAAAAATGAAATAGAAAAGCTAAAGTCTGACAAGGATGATGGCCTGGAATTTCCAGAACTTTATTTTTTTGTTCCAGAATACATCTTTTTAATTAAAAATGATAAATTAGATATTGGCTATTTAACAGAGTTGAGTTGTAGTACTTCTGCAGGGCCTATTTTTTATGAAATTGAGACTTTTGTTCAGGAAACTGATGACAGGGATTACCCTAAAATAGAAATAAATAAACGGTTCTCAAAAAAAGAATATATTTCTACAGTCAGTAAACTAAAGAAGCATATTCTAAAAGGTGATATTTATGAAATAAACCTTTGTCAGGAATTTTATGCTGAAAATACGGATATTAATCCACTAGATATTTATCAAAAACTAAATTCGATTTCGCCTACTCCATTTTCAGTCTATTATAAAAACAAAGAGCATTTTCTCATTTCTGCAAGTCCGGAACGGTTCATCACGAAACAAAGCAACAAAATAGTATCACAACCCATAAAAGGAACTGCAAAACGCTCAATTGATAAAGATCGTGACGAAAAATTGAAAGCTGAACTGGAAAACAATCAAAAGGAAAGAGCTGAAAACATTATGATTGTTGACCTGGTAAGAAATGACCTTTCAAGAACAGCAAAAAAAGGAAGTGTACATGTTGAGGAGTTATGCAAGATATATAGTTTTGAACAAGTTCATCAAATGATTTCTACAGTCAGTGCTGAAACAGATTCTGAACAGTTTGATATTATCGATGTAATCAAAAACATGTTTCCTATGGGCTCAATGACTGGTGCACCAAAAATTAGAGCAATGGAGCTTATTGAAAAATACGAAAAGACCAAACGTGGACTATATTCCGGGGCTGTTGGATATATCAATCCTGAAAAAGATTTTGATTTTAATGTGGTGATTCGCAGTATATTATATAATAAAAAGAAAAAATATCTTTCGTATATTGTTGGAAGTGCAATAACTTTTAAATCAGATGCTGAGAAGGAATATGATGAATGTTTACTAAAAGCAAAAGCAATGGGAGATGCATTAGAAAATAATCATTGATTATTCATTTTTTATAAAAATTTGAAGAATATTCTCAGTCTTATCCGTAATTTTAAACCGATTATCTAACCTGTATGAGATAAGCCACACAATTTTCCCATTTGAAACCAATAAAAGTGTTTTTTCTTTTTCAATTTTAGTAAATTTATTATCAATAAAAAAGTCACTTAGCTTCTTTTTTCTGTTCATACCAATAGGGTAGAAGTAATCGCCTTTTTGCCAATTTCTGATTTCCAATGGAAAATTTAGCTTATCTCTATCTAAAGCAACAATATCATTTTGCAGTGGAATTTTAAAGTCTTTTGTTCTGCTAATTGATTTGATTTGAAGCTTACTCTCCCCATATAAAACTACAGTGCCCTTACTATCTGATACTTGTATTGAATGTTGTATTTTTTTGTACTTTGGAACTAGAATGAAATTTTCACGATCTTTAATCAATTCATGTGTTACAGAATAAAAACTTTTGCCAGGAATTCCATCAATTGATTTTACCATTGATTCAACTTGATCACCATTGAAACCATATGGATTAAGTAATTCAAAAAGATAAAAACTTAAATTATTTAATTGTTTTAATTTTGGTATACTAAAAAATAACTGGCCATCCTTTTCGTCAACAACATTTGCTTTTATTTCACCAATTTTATCATTAAGTATTTGCTGGGTAATATTTAATCGTTCAATTGTTTTAAGCATGTTTTGCTTGTGAGCAGGATTAATTTCAGCAAACAGAGGAATTATATCATGTCTTAACTTGTTTCGCTTGAATTTCACATCATTATTTGATGCATCTTCCCGATACTCCAGTCTATTTTCATTAATATAATTTAGTATCTGCACACGATCAGCAAAAAGAACAGGTCTGATTAGCTTTCCAGATAAAGCTTTTATCCCCGATAAACCTCTAATACCAGTCCCTCTGGCAAGGTTAATAAAAAAAGTTTCAATTATATCATCTTTATGATGCGCAGTTGCAATAAAATCATAGTTATTTTCATCTCTTATTTTCTCAAACCAGTTATACCTTAACTCACGCGCTGCCATTTCAATAGAGATTCCATTTTCAGAGGAATATTTTTTAGTATCAAAATCAATTTTATGAAATGGATAATTATATTTTTCAGCCAATTTCTCAACCAATTCTCCATCCTTATCAGATTCTTCTCCACGTAAATGAAAGTTGCAATGTGCTATACCACATTCATAAGCCGTTTTTGAGAATAAATGTAGCATAGCAACAGAATCAGCACCACCACTAATCGCAAGTAGCAAGCTATTCGTTTTTTTAAGCCTTATGTTTTTTTGGATAAAATTTTCAAACTTATCGAACATCATTCTTCAAAGTAAATAAATTATTTGATTAGATTTAAGGAAATAAGTACATATGTCGATTTACTTTTCATTTGACAAAACATAAGTAACTGAATTAAAGATAATTGAGATGAAGTAAGCTAATAAGAAAAATATTAATAAAGAGTTTACTTCTTTACTTTCTTCTTAACTTTTGACGAATGAACTTTATTAGGTTTATACATAAGAATAAAAGTTATCTTACTAATATTATGTAAGATACCATCCATTTATCAAATCATTTTCTAAATAAAATACAAATAGCATTAAAATTCAGTCTGAGAAAAAGTGTTTTTTAAGTGTTAAATATAATTTTCATATTAATCTTAAATAAATAATGTACATGAAAACAACTTACTTATTACTATTACTATTTTTTGCAACAACAATTAATATTAGTGCGCAAAAACCTAAAAAAACTTATGACTATAAGGTATTTGCTGAAAAGTTTACTAAAAATACCCGAGGTACTATAGAACCACTATTTGGTTATGCTAAAGAGTGGACTTATATAGGTGATAAAATTGGAAAAAGTACTGATGAAGTATCAAAACTTAGTAAAAAACACTATACACGAATAAAAGAAGAAGTACAAAAAACAAAAGCCAAAGGCTTATTAATGGTTTATGAAAAGGCTGAATTGTCTGTAGTTCAGGAAAGTCCAATCAAAGTAGCCAATATTAAAATTTTTGTTAGTTCGGGTAATGATAAATATACCTTTACATTAAAAAATTGTGTTCAAACAGACAGAACATGGGTACTTGGCGATGATGCTCTTGCTGAAGGCTCGATGTTTGGTACAGAAGAAGCAACAACGAGTAATGTTGCCACAGGAAATGGGAATGAAGATGTTCCTTACAAAGGAAACCAGAAATTTAATAAAGAAACAGTTGGTAAAGAATTGAAAGGCTATTACGTAACTAGCGAAGGTAATAAAGTAGAAGTGGTTATTTTAAATGATAACCCAAACAATATGCATAATAATGATATTGAGCTTTCATTATACAAAAAAGCCGTTGGCGAGCAAGGATACACAAAAAATAACAGCAATTTTGATAAAAGTATATCAAAAAGTGGTTTACGGGCATTTTTTGTTGCAAAACATTTATACGTAAAAGCCGGTAGTGATTGGTTTATTTTGTTAGATGAAGCGCCAATTAGTAAAGTTGTGAGGATTAGCTCATCAACTGTATATAAAACACCTACTAGTGTTGAGAAGGCAGATTTAATAGGCAAACCAGTTAGAGGATATTATATTGATAAAAATGGTAAACGAATAAATACAGTAATTAAATATCAAAATGTAGAAACACTTAAAAATATGAACTCTACCTTTTTGTTATATAATATTGCCTATAATGAAAAAGGATTTACCGAAGATGAAAGCAATAACTTTAAAGGCATCTTAATGAAAAAAGATGTGAAAGAGTTTCACTTAGCTGGTTTCACATATTACAAGGCAAATGTTAGCGCTGTAAATAATGGTGGTGAATGGAGAGTTCATTCTGATGATATTAGCTACACTACTGGAAAATACATCTATAAAACAGGTGGCGTGCCTAAAGAAGAAAGTCTGTTGGTAATGGGCTTTAAAAAGAGTATGAGTCAAATTACTTCGGATAATACTGAACTTTCTACCAAAATTAAAAATAAAGAAAAAGGCTATAAGTTTAGCAATGTAGAAAAGATTATTAATGAGTATAATGAATGGTATCTTAAACAATATCCGGGTAAATTTAAATACGTTCTTGCAGACACTAAAGAAGCAGCAGTTGAAGAGCAGGAAGTAACTGAAGAGACAGAGAATAATTCGAACACCAATACAGGTTCAAACGCTAGTCCTGAACACGAAAAGTTTGGTAAAGCATTATTAGAAGCTTTTAAATCAGATACTCCAGATAAATTATTAGCACTAAGTTGGTCGAGCACTGAATTGGTAAATACCATGAAAGAGAAAACCACTAACGAAGATATGAAAAATGCGTTTATATCCCGATTTAAAAGAAAGGATCCGAATAATGATGCAATGCAAAAAGAAACCAAAACTCAGTTTAAAAATGTAAAAGAAGAACATAAGGACCTAAACTGGGAAAAAGCAGAGTATGTAAGTTTTAAATTCAGTAAACAAGGTATTTCAAGAGATGTAAATTTTGACTGGGGAAGTGCAACTTTACAGTTTGAATCGCAAGAAGCACATTATTTTATAAAAGTTAGTGAATTTATTCATCTACTTAATGGCTGGAAAGGAGCAAGTTATATGTTTAAATAGAAAATTAATACAAATTAAACAAACATAAACGATAACAGATTAATCATTATCCAAATTTTTTGGTTGATCTGTTTTTTAATCAATTTAATTTTAACTAAAAACAAAACACTATGAAACAAATTACTTTTAAAGTATTAGGCTTATTATTAGCATCTTACATGCTCAGCTTTAGTGCTTGTAAGCCTGAAGATGAAGCAAATCCTGAACCTGCGGATTCATCAGCGGAATTTTCATTTGTGGTTGATCAGCTTAAATCCACTTTTACCGCTACGAATATAAGTGCGAGCTCATACATCTG
>JAOZNO010000829.1 GCA_029933755.1 Bacteroidales bacterium
TCCGCTGCGTAATAAAATAGACTCAATAAATTCAATAACATCCGGCTGCGAAACTAATTTGGCCATTCGTGTACCGCCAACCTTATCGGGCATGATTACATTTGTTGCCCCTGCTCTTTGTAGTTTCTTATCTGAATGTTCTTCAGAAGCTCTGCTGATTATGTTCATTTCTTTATTGAACTCCCTGGCAGTTAGTACAATAAAAAGATTGTCAGCATCGCTTGGCAATGTAGTAATTAAGGCTTTGGCATTTTCGATTTTACACCTAAGTAATACATCTTCATGAACAGCATTGCCATGTACATGAAAAAAGTTTTTATTTTTCAAGATTTCTAAATTCATCTCATCTTCAATTAGTCTTTCGGTATTTTCAATAACCAAAACCTTTTCTTTGTGCATGAGCAAATCCAAAACTGCTTGTTTACCATTTCGTCCAAAACCACAAACAATAACATGGTCTTTAAGATTCTTAAGTATTGACTCCATTTTTCTATTTTTCAAAAAATTACGAAATTCACCATCTAACATAAAAGTTGTTGCACTTGTAACAAAATAAGCAAAAACCCCAAAGCTTATAATAATCAAAAAAGAGGTAAATAACATTCCTGTCGGTGATAGTGGCTTTACCGTTTCAAAACCAACGGTCGAAATAGTTATCATAGTCATGTAAAAGGCTTCAATAAAAGTATATCCTTCTAATACAATAAACCCACCGGTTCCAATTCCAATTACAAAGAATAAAGCTATAAAGCTAAAATATATGTAGTTAATCTTCTTCAATTATTGTTATAAATTTGTTTGGTTCTGCTACCATTTTAATGGGTAAATGAAAATTATTGTTACATGGTTCGTAATATTGTCAAGGCTAGAAGTTGGAAGACCGAAGTCGGAAGTAAACAAACTTCGGTCTTCCGTCTTCAAACTGACACCATTTTTTATAAAACACCATTTTAATATATTCCAATTACTTTATTTCCATTAAACTCATAGTAATACCATTTGTTTTAGTATTTCTGAGCCAATACCACAATCAAGGCATTTTCCTTTTTGGCAATAGTTTTTTGTTTGCTGAATAAGTGCCTGTGATAAAAAAGCATCAGTAATTTTAATACCTGCCGAATTCCATAAACGAGTGATGTTATTATTTTCAGCCTTTAAATCTTCTAATAATTTAATTGCCTTATCTTTTAACTTTTGATCATCTTTATAGTCACCATATAAAAAAGTGAAAGGTACAATTGTATTGATAATAATGTTGTTTATTGAATTATTACCAAAGTTTTTTTCTTTTTCTTCTGAAATTTTCTCAAAAGTATAGTGATTTTGCCAAAAAACTGATGCTTTTATTTGAAATAGTTTTTGAAGTTCTGTTAAACTATCTGCATCTATTATTTTAGAAAATAAGGATCTGGATTGATGGATAAGGCAAGCAAACTGCGAAATTCTAATGGTCGGAAAATTTGAAGGTCTTAGTCTTAAAAATTTCCAATTATGCTTTTCAATTGGCTTTAAATTAAATTTTTTCTTTAGATGATTATATTCTCTTTTAAGCATTTTAAAATAATCATCGTGATAATCATCACTTAAAAAACCGGCTTGGCCAAACAGCAAAGCTTCAATTTGCTGTAAATTATTATGGTGTTTGGCAATATATTTAAGTGGTAATGATCTGGCTAGTCTTTCAAAAGGCTCAGCATTTAAGCTAAAGCCAAAACTACGGGCAATGATTTGATAAAATGATTCTTCCCAATTATTTTTATTAATTTCAAGTTTTTGCTTAATAATTTCTGTTTTTTCACTTAATCGCTCAAACAATACATTCTCCAGCCACATTTTTAGTTTAAATTCTTCTACCGTTTTCAAATCGTCACCGCAAGCCAGTTTTCCTTCATCAGAAATTAATTCTTCGTACTTTTTAATTAAAGCATTGTTTAAATTAAGCTTTAGCAGAACTATTTTTTCACCATTTTCATTATATACAGTTTTATCATCATTAATCACTACATGTAAAATAACATTATTATATGCTTTATCCTTTTGGTGGCCATGATTATTCCAGTCTGATGATTTTATATGCATTTCAATATTTCCAGCCCAAAGAGTATTTCCTATTTTAATTTTTGCATTAATGAAATCCGGCCCGGCATCAAAATTTTGTATTCCCGGATTTATAATTTTAATTTGTTGGCCATCTGAACTTATCAGTTGATTAGCAGAGTATAGCTTATACTTCCATACAAAATACAAAATCTTTTCTTGCATATAAATTAACATGAAGTAGTTATGAAACGAAGATATAAAAAAAAGATGAGTTAGAAACAGATTTCGCCTAAGATGTATTAATTAGAGTGTGTCTATAATATCAGCATTTTACGTAAAGCTGAATTGCAACAAGTTACCATCTGCATACTGAGAACTGCATACTTTTAATAAA
>JAOZNO010000830.1 GCA_029933755.1 Bacteroidales bacterium
GATACATAGTTTACTAGACTTTTAAAATACTTGTTATCAGGTGAAATATTCTTATCGTTTTTAGCATATTTTGCTGTTAGGAAAAAACAAACTGCTTTTACACTATATTTTAAATGTATTTTCTCAATAAATTGATAAGTATCATAAGGATCTTTGCTTTTTTTAAGATGTACTTTCGTTTTTTTAGTAAATTCTTTCCACTTAAAACGCAATAATAGTTTTACTGATGATAAAAAACTGCGCAAAAATCCTTTGTGCAAATATGCATATGCATTATCAATATCAATGGTTGAAATAAAACTGAATTTTCGCTCCTTTAATTTTAGTTTTGGATTATGTTTTAACAGTTCCGTTTTTAAATATTCTGCCCAAACATCTATAATCGGCTGTTTAATAAAACCCTGTTTATATGCAAGACTTTCTTTTGCAGCAAATCTTCCAAATTTATCTGGTTTAAAAGCTAAATATTCTTCATATCTTGATAATAGGTAAAAACTAGCAGCAAAAATATCAAAAAGAATAAAGGACTGCTCATCAGTTTTAAAGAATGCTTTTGTTTGCTGCCAATCAAAAACTTTAATATTTTGATTTTTCATATTTGATTCAAACAGTAAATTATTTGCCTTTAAAAACAAACTGTTCGGAATGGAATTGTAATTTGTAGCATACTGAATTTTTAATACAGTTGATTTGGTAAATACATCCAAATTGTCTGTAACTGAAAATGATACACCTAAAAGTTCAGTAAAAATGAAATCAAAAATATAGTTTATGCGTGGGGTTATTTGGGGGGAATAGATTAGTAGTTTCACAAATTTATTGGCTTACAATATTTTTATTTCCCTTGTTTATAGTAATATATTAATGAACTTATAATTTTATCAAGTTCATCTTTACTGAAAACATTTTTATAATATCGTTTAAAGACGGCAATTTTTAATTCAAGTTCAGAAATATTAGTTTTTGATTGCTTTATACTATTTTCTACTATTATTCTCCCAAATACAATAGTTTCAACGCCTATTAAAAAACGTTCATTTGCCGTTTTAGCAAAAAATATTTCTCGCTGCTTTTGAATTATATTATCCGAAGTATCTAACACCTTATATTAAGTTAAATGTATTTAATTTTAATTTTTCACACCATTTTTTAATATATATCTTATTTATTTCGGGCAGTGCTAACAAATTACTTATATCAGATGTTTGTTTATCACTTTGAAGCTGTTGAATCCATTCAATTTTAGAAATAACTAAATCCTCAGATGAAACTATCCAAACATCAAAATCTACAATTTTAATTTTCTCTCTCCTTGAAAATTCATGTTTACGATATTCTGAATTTTTACGAAGGATAAAATCAATTTTAAATCCTGTTTCATGGTCTATTACATTGAACATTCCCAAACGTTTCGTTTCCGTTTTTACTACATCTTTATTTATATAGTATTTTTCATCAAAAATAGACAAAAAATCCTGCAAATTCTCTTCATGTAAACTAATAACAATATCTATATCCATAGTCATCCTAGGAATCGCATAGTTATTTAATGCAATACTTCCTGAGAGCATATACGAAATATTTTTATTCTCAAGTAAACTAGTTACTCGTTTTAGTAATTTTAGTATCATTATATTTGGTAATTTGTTTAAAGATAATAAAAATACGGATAGAGCAAGCTTTATTTTCCGAAAAGCTTAAATCCCCTCATCACCAAAGCTAAAATACTTTTCATCAGTAACAATTACATGATCTAGTACTTTTATATCCATAATTTTACCTGCTTCACGTAATTTTGTGGTTATATCAATATCACTTTTGCTGGGTTTTAAATTACCTGATGGGTGATTATGACATAAAATAATACCTGAAGCTAGTTTCTCAATAGCTGCTTTCATAATTAAACGAACATCAATAACGGTACTTGCAATACCACCTTGACTTGCTCTGTACTTATCAATAATTTTATTAGATTGGTTTAAAAAAACTACCCAAAACTCTTCATGTGGTAAATCTGCTAAAATAGGATGAAAAAATTCAAAAACATCTTTGCTTGATTTGATCATTTTCTTTTCAATTATTTCAGAAAGTTTTCTTCTCCTACCTAACTCCAAAGCTGCAACAATAGAAATAGCTTTTGCCTCGCCAATACCTTTAAATTTTTGCAAATCGTTAAGGCTGAGTTTACCCAGGGTATTTAAATTATTCTCAGCACTTTTTAAAATTCGTTTTGAAAGCTCAACGGCAGACTCTTCCCTATTACCCGAACTAATTAAAATGGCAATTAATTCAGCGTCCGATAAGCTTTGAATTCCTTTTGCTACCAGTTTTTCTCGTGGACGATCTTCTAAAGCCCAATCTTTTATACTCAGTTTTTGCAACATTAAATAAAAAATTTAACTGTAAAGAAAAGAAATAAAGCTTAGAGT
>JAOZNO010000831.1 GCA_029933755.1 Bacteroidales bacterium
GATATCTGGTTCAACAAAAATTGGTAAAATGTGCTTGATTGGTGGTCAGGTTGGTTTTGCAGGGCACATTAATATTGCAGATGAGGTTAAAATTGGTGCCCAGGCTGGTATCGCAAATAATATAAAAGAAAAAGGTGCTCTAATGCAAGGTTCTCCGGCAATTAGCTTGGTTAATTTCCAAAAATCAAGTATTGTTTTTAAAATTCTTCCGGATTTACGTAGGGAGGTTTATAATCTTAAAAGAGAACTTGAAGAATTAAAAAATAACAGTAATAAGTAATTAAGCTGTAAAAGTAAACATACAAGAAATTAAAATATGGCTGAGAAACAGAAAACAATAGCAAAATCGGCAAGTTTAAAAGGCGTAGGCTTACATACAGGGATGGAAGTTATTATAAGCTTCAAACCGGCTCCGGTTAATCATGGGTATGTCTTTCAACGAGTTGATTTGGATGAAAAACCTCTTGTTAGAGCTTTGGTTGAAAATGTTGTGGACACTTCGCGCAGTACAGTAATTGAAGAGAATGGTGCTCGGGTAGGCACGGTTGAACATGTTCTATCTGCGGCCTATGGTATGGGAATTGACAACCTGTTAATTGAAATTAACGCACCGGAAACACCTATTCTTGATGGTAGTGCTAAATCTTATGTCGAAGTTTTTTCTGAAATAGGAATTGTTGACCAGGAAGCGAATAAAGATTTTTTCGTTGTTACCAATAATATTAGTTATTCTGATGAAGAAAATGGAATAGAACTAATGACTTTTCCGGATGAAAATTTCAGTGTTAATGTGATGATTGACTATAATTCATCCGTTTTAGGAAATCAATATGCTACCTTAAGCTCGTTAAGTGAATACAAAGAAGAAATTGCTGAATGTAAGACCTTTGTTTTTCTTAGGGAACTTGAGTTTCTATTAAAAAATAACCTAATAAAAGGTGGTAGCTTAGATAATGCTATTGTAATAATTGAAAAGGAAACATCGCAGGAGGAACTTGATCGTTTAGCTGATTTATTTGGCAAACCACGGGTGAAAGTAAAAGACAGAGGTATTTTAAATAATGAAGATTTAATTTTTCCTAATGAACCTGCACGTCATAAGTTATTAGATCTTTTAGGTGATTTAGCTTTGGTAGGAGTTCCTATAAAGGGTAAAATTCTAGCTACCCGTCCGGGGCATTCTTCAAATGTTGAGTTTGCTAAGAAGATTAAACGGGTAATTAAAAAGAAAAGAGGGAAAAATATTGCACCTGTTTTGGATGTGACAAATCCTGTAATGGATATTAATGATATAAAGAAAGTATTACCACACAGACCACCATTTTTACTTGTCGATAAAATATTACAGCTTGATAGTCTTGAAGTTGTTGGTTTAAAGAATGTTACTATGAATGAGCCTTTCTTTGTAGGACATTTTCCTGAAGAACCTGTAATGCCAGGAGTGCTTATTGTGGAAGCAATGGCGCAAGTAGGTGGAATATTAGTACTTAGTACTGTGCCTGATCCTGAAAATTATCTTACTTATTTCATGAAAATGGATAAAGTGAAATTTAAGAGAAAAGTAGTGCCCGGTGATACCTTAATATTTAAACTTGAGCTGATGTCTCCAATCAGAAGAGGTATTGCAAATATGAAAGGCCAGGCATTTGTAGGAGAACATGTGGTTGCAGAAGGTGAGTTTATGGCACAAATAGCAAAGGATAAATAAAATTTACAACAGTTTTAAATAATATAACTATATATGAATCAATCACTAGCATATATTCACCCAGAGGCACAAATAGCTGAAGATGTAGTTATTGGGCCATTTGTTTCGATTGATAAAAATGTTAAAATTGGTAAAGGAACCTGGATTGGATCCAATGTAAGCATTATGGAAGGTGCCCGAATTGGTGAGAATTGTAAGATTTTTCCGGGAGCCGTAATCTCTGCTGTCCCGCAAGACTTAAAGTTTAAGGGCGAAGATACGATTGTTGAAATTGGTAATAATACCACAATCAGAGAATGTGTAACCATTAATCGTGCAACAGTTGCAAGAGGTGTTACATCTGTTGGGAATAATAGTTTGTTAATGGCGTACACACATATTGCACATGACTGTGAAGTTAAAAATAATGTAATTATAGGAAATGCTTGTCAAGTGGCAGGTGAAGTGGTTATTGACGATTTTGCTATTTTGAGTGGTTCAATATTGGTTCATCAATTTGTAAATATTGGTGCGCATGTTATGATATCTGGTGGAACACTTGTTCGAAAGGATATTCCTCCGTATGTGACTGCGGCTAGAGAGCCCATTTCATATGTTGGGATTAATTCAGTTGGATTGCGAAGACGTAACTTTGAGAGTAAGGTAATTAATGAAATTACTGAGGTTTACCGAATCCTTTATTCCGGCAATTATAATAATACGGATGCTCTATTACGAA
>JAOZNO010000832.1 GCA_029933755.1 Bacteroidales bacterium
CAAATCAAAACATTTTAGTTTGTACAAGTATTCCAAAATATTCACTTAAGGCCACCTCTATTAACCCAAATTATTCATAGCCATAAATAATTATTGAATCAGGCCTTAACTAAAGAGAGCCAATATCGTTTAATTAAGCCACTGACAAGGCTTACAACTTATCAGGAAAAAAGAATACATATTTACTATTCTCTTGAACAAATAGCCTTATATGGACAATATGTACAATTTTCTTCAAATTCTGTTTGCGAAAAAGAAATATCCGGATTAAAAAGCTCTACCAATTTTTCAGATAAATGTGATTCGAAATCATCGATAAAACGATTAAAGTTATCTTCATTTATTGCCATCCTGTTTTTTAGCGTTCCAAAATATATTGATGCATCAAAATCTGTTTGATTCATGCTTCTGAGGTCGTAAATACCCGGAATATTTACTTTGCCTTTATAATTCTTATGTTTTTTAAATAATATTCCATAAATAAATAGTTGGAAAATAGCTTTTTTCCTTTTATTAATTCTAGGCTGAAAAAGCTGTGAGAAATTAGTAAACTCTTTCTCAGCCTTACCTGTTTTATAGTCAATCAGACGATAGATACCATCTTTCTTATCTATGCGGTCAATTATTCCCTTTAAACCAACTTGCTTTAGCTCACCCTCATAATCAAATGAAAAGGTAGTTTGAAAAGAGTAATCTTCTTCTAACTGTATAATTTCAAAAGGAGTTTGTTTTTCATCAACTTTCAGGGTAGTTTTAATATACTTATGAATCACTTCTTTTATTACCAAAAGATTTCCTGTAAATTTAAAATCTAAAGAATTAGTCTTTCCATAATGTTCTATAAAGGCTTGGGTGGTATAAGCTTCAATTAAACCATAAGCTGCTTTTACATCTTTCTTTTGAATTAATGACGAATTATTCTTCTCAATAATAGATTTATAAATTAGTTCCATTACAGAATGAATAATTATACCTAAATCAATTGGACTAAAATCTTCTTCTACCTTTTTAACTTCCTTTATTTTTGCAATGTACTTGAAATAAAACTTGAGAGAACAACTTAGGTAATTATCTAATGCTGTTGCAGTCAATTGCCTTTTAGACTCACCATCATCAACAAAATATTCATTTAAAAGTGCTTGAACTTCATCATCCTTCTCAATAATAATTTCATTAGTATTCGCCGTTTCCATCTGCTGTTCTAATTGAAATTCCTCAAACTTAATACCTGATTCTTGTTGAACTTGCTGTACAAACCTGCTCAATTCACCCGAAAGACTTGTACCACTTAAATTATTATAAACTATATTTATATTTTTTGCCCTTTGCAATAAACGATAAAAAAAGTATGCAAAAATAGCATCCTGATATTTTAGAACAGGTAACCCAAATGCATGACGCATACTCTCAGAAATAAGACTTGGTGCCCGATTCAGATTTGGTAAAATTCCCTCATTGGCATTTAATAAAATTACATTTTCAAAATCAACATTCCGGGTTTCAATTAAACCCATAATTTGCATCCCATCAGTTGACTGACTCTCAAATGGCACCCTTACATTTTGCAATAACTGTTTTAAAATCTGTATGGTTACATCCTGTGTTAAAACAATATTTTGAGCATGCTTTTCTATTACTTCATTTAGTCTTTTTATAGTAACATAAGTTTGGTAAATATATTCCTCTTCAACCGAACCCTTTTTATCCTTAGGCAGTTTATTAAATACAATAAATAAAATATTGAGTAAACGTGTTAATAACCCATTTGCCTGATTTTCATCTGAAACAGGTTTAAAAATTAGCTCGTATAAGTTTTCCTTATACTTTAACAACAAATTCTGACCAACATAATTCAATTGTTGTTCATTTATAATATCAATAATTTGCTGTGCAGTTTCTTTATATGCCGGATAAACATATGGATGGTTCAACATAGAAAGTACTTCTTTGTAGTAAAATGCAGATTTTCCATCAGCCTGTTTACTCATTGTCTGCTGAATACGTAAAAAATACATAATTAGCGAAAAAAGAGCCGTGTCATTTAAAGGATAACCCATGGTTATATTGAATGTTTCAATCTCTTCAGGTAATGAATGAAGTGCAGGAAACAACAGACTTTCATCAGTTAAGACAATAACCGTTTTATCAGGGTTTTCTTTAATTTTCTCCCAATTATTAAACTTTTTCAGAATTTGAGTAATTACTTTTGCCTGCCCCACATTTCCGGGAACACCAAATAAATTAATTTTTTTACCGGGGGTATTAAAATTTGTTTGAATTTTCTCTTTTGATTCCTTAAGTACCTCAAAATTAACCCTTAAAAAATCACCTGCCTCTTGTATCGGGTTTAAATGATAATACGAATCCGTATCCCAGTAAAAAAAAGCCTTGCCTTTATTCTTTAGTGATTTAAAAAGAGTTTTC
>JAOZNO010000833.1 GCA_029933755.1 Bacteroidales bacterium
TGTGCGTATCGCCCATACCCAGTCCATGCTTTTCTAAAGGGATATTATCCTGCATGAGTCCATAACAGCTCACCTGTTTTAGTATCAATTCCCTTTAAAGCAAAGGCTGAAAAAGCAAGCATAATGTTTTGGTCTTTAAGTCTGATGATATTTGGAGCATTATAGCCCGGTCTTTCACCAAGCCCCTTACTAACCCAAATAATGTCTCCATTAAACCGATTTAATGAAACCACATTAGTATCAATACCACCAGCTGTTAAAAAAACCTTGTCGTCGTCAATTAATAGGGATTCTGAATGACCATGCATAGTGAAACTTCCATGTAAATCCTTTAACATATCTACAGACCATATTTTTTCACCTTTTTTGGAATCAAAACAGGTAATATTACCCAAGCCGGAACAAACATATATCAAATTATCAACTATAGTTGGTGTAGACCGTGAACCACTGAATGATTTAGTCCATTCCTTACCATAATCATTTTTCCATAATAATTCACCCATTAAATCATAAGCAAAGAGATAATCAATACTGTCAATCTCACCAATAATATACATACGATTATCTGTAAAAACAGGAGATCCGTATCCATTTCCAATATCCAAATAGGTTCTGATAAGTTCGGGGCCTTCTTCTGGCCAGCTTTTCAGCAGATTTGTTTCTTCATAAATTCAGTTACGATTTGTATTTCGCCACTCATAAATTTTTTGGGCTTGAACAAACGGTAAAAAGAATACAGTCATAATCAAAATTAGCAATATATTCTTGATATTCATATGCTTAGCCTTTAATTTTCTGAAATATATATTTCAATAAAAAACGGTAAAAGTTTGATTAATGGGAGGGAATAGTTAGGTAACAGGTTGTCAAAATTATAAAGTACTATAGTGGAATTCTGTTTATTTCTATACCAGTATCTCTTCGGCAATCTTCAATATCTTCAGCCATATCATCGTCGTAAGCTTTGTGATACCATTTTATAATATATTGTCCACCATTTTCTTTGTACATCTTCAATACATATAATAAATTTAATATGCTTTTTGAAGAACTTGTGTCAAAGTAACTTAGCTTAATGGATAAAGCAATTGGTTTTTTAACTTTTTCACAGTACATTTCCACCCATTTTATTAAGGGATCATAAAAGCTAATAGTGTCTTCCAGGTAGGATTCACCGGAAATAGAACATTTACCAGAAGAAGCAATAAACTTAACGGATGGTATAAAAATCCTCTTTGCATGTACTCCTATTATAATTAAATCTTTCATAAAAGTTTTAATTATTTTTTATAAAATTAGTTCTTTTTTCCGTTTTAACAATTATCACACATTTTAAATCACATGTTGAATCTTTACAGAGTCAATTTTTAGTCTATAAATTATTTCGTTACTATGTTAAAATAAAAAACAAATACTTTAAATAAATAGATGGCATTGTTTTTGCAAAATTTAAACAAAACGTTACAATTATGCCATATAGAAGATTACCTAATACAGATTCTGCAAGAATAAGAGCGATGAAAGCAGCCCTTGATAAAGGAAGAACACTCCACCCTTCTAAACTCGCCTATTCTCAGGCGATGTACGTTAAACTAAAGACATTTATGCCAGCTTTTGAAAAAGCAGTTCAGGAACAACGTATTGCTACACAGTTACAGGCAACAAACAACAAACAATATTTGGTATTCGTTAAAAAAGCGCAAATGTATTTATCTCATTTTGTACAAGTACTAAATTTTTCCATTCTAAGAGAAGAACTGCCTGAAAGCATCAGGACATTATATGGATTGAAAACAACTTTTAAAAAAGTACCCCCATTAAATACCGAAGAAGAGATAATTAATACCGGAAAGGAAATAATTGAAGGTGAGGAAAAAAGAACCCGCCGAGGAGGAACTCCCTTGCTTAATCCTAAAATATCCATGGTGAAAATGCATTATGAAAAATTCATGGATGCCTGTCACCATCAAAAAATACTAAAAGACAATTCATCCCGGGCACAAATGAAAGTTGCCTCACTAAGGACAAAGGCCGATGATATTATCCTCGAAATATGGAATGATATTGAATTGCAATATGAAGACTATCCATCAAAAGAAAAAAGGGATACTTGTATTGAATATGGCTTAGTATACGTGTACAGAAAAAAAGAGGTTCATAAAACCAATTCTTTCCTTCAGCTGAGTGCCTAATTTTTTCAAATAAACCCTTAGCCTGATTAATTCATAAATTTATTAGTTTTATATTTAATGTCTTGTAATTTAGTAACTTAATAGACAATAAGAAAAATATTAAAAACTAATAAATTTACCAAAGGTGCATTTTTTAGGTTAGTATCAGGAAAACAACTATTTTCTTAGCCTGCATTATTCATTTTGCAGATTAGAAGTGTTATTTTTACTATTCTTCACGCTTTATTT
>JAOZNO010000834.1 GCA_029933755.1 Bacteroidales bacterium
GTCATGTTGACAGTTTCATTTTCGCACAGTTCGCTTAAATTAGAAGAGTCTACAGAGATATTCATAGAAACATTGTAAGCAGAACAAATTTTTGACAAATTCACTTCCAAACTGTAATTCAAATTAGAAAAGAAAGGTTCAGTGCTACTAAAGAAAATGGAGATTTCCTGATTCAAAAGATTAAGTCTTTCGAGTTCAGCATCCATGGCATAAACTGATTGATTTAATTGTTCAGAATAATATGGAGTATGTTTCTGAATATAATATGATATCCTGCATTACACAAGTGAAAATAGAATGTGATTACATTGAATATTCCTCAATTATCAAAAATCTCATACTAGAGGTTGACAGTCCACCACCGAAACAATCTTAATTTAACCAAAATAGTTTGTAGTAAATAAGCTTATGCTAAATAAGCTCATTATTATTATTATCTAATTATCTTTGAAAATATTGGATATTGAGTGTATTTTAGCGTACAAGCAAATTTGCTTATGTTTTGCATAAAAACTACTTAATAACTTAATACACATTGTAATGAAGAAGAATAATGCTGAAATTAACAGGCGGCAATTTATAGTCTCAGGAGCAGTTGCGCTAGGTTCAATGGCCGCAATTGGCGTTGGTGTTAAATATTTGCAAAAATCCATTGACGATGGAGATCCTCTTTTGCGCCCCCCAGGTGCAATAGCTGAGAGTGATTTTATTTATGGATGTATAAAATGTGGACTTTGTGTTCAGATTTGTCCTATAGATGCAATTAAACTTGCCGGGATTAATGAAACCCTTTCTTATGGAACACCGTATATTGATGCCCGAAATCAGCCTTGCGATTTTTCATGTGATTCATTACAATGTGCTGAAACTTGTCCAACGGCTGTTTTGGATTTTAAGCAGTTTAAAGATGTTGGTGGTAAAGCCCTTGAAGCCTATCAAAAAGAGCACGACATAAAAGATCCAAGCTTTAATCCTTTTAAATCTCAAATAAAGGCTATGAAAGAGGCTGTTGTGATGGGGATTGCTGTGCTGAAACCTGAATCTTGTTTGGCTGTTAGTGGTAAGGGTTTTAAAGGTACACCCAGGGGAGCAGATTTTGAAGGTATTAATCGTACTCCTAATGGAGGAACAAGGGGAGCAGTTCGATTAAGTAGTAAACAATACGATAGAGAAATATGTGATATATGTGTTACCGAATGTCCTATAGGAGAAACCGCAATTATTCTGGAAAAATCAGAAAATAATGGAACGATATCTTATAAACCAAAAGTTTTAGATGGTTGTACAGGTTGCGGTGTTTGTGTTATGGTTTGCCCTAATGAACCTACAAGTATAATTATTAACCCTAAAAAATCCTGATGGTTATGTTTGGAAAGATATTTAAAAGTAGTAAAGATAAGGCAGCCCTTACACCAAAAAAAATGAAGGATATGCCTCATGTTAAATTAGACATGGATTATAAAATCTGGTGTGATTCACAGCCCGTAGGGAATAAGTGGAAAACAATTCGTTGGTCTGTTTTGATTTTTATGAATGTTCTGTTTGTATTCTCCTTTGTCCTTGATTTATCCCTTCTTGAAGGCTCATTAAGTGGATCAAGATTGTTTGGTTTTTATTTAATGGATCCTTTTAACTCACTTCAATTATTGGCTATTTCGTCCAAAACAGGATATATCGTACATTTAACTACCAATTTTGTTATAGGTACAGTTACCATTCTTTTATTCTACTTTTTTTTAGGTGGACGAACATTTTGTTCATGGTTGTGCCCATATCATTTTTTAGCCGAAATGGCTGAAAAGCTTCATGACTATTTGGTTAAGAAAAAGAAAATTAAAGAACATAAATTTCATTTAGGTCTTAGATATGTGTTTTGGTTTGGTTTTCTGGCTTTAGCCTTTTTTACAACGAATTTGGTATTTGAAAATTTAAATCCGGTTGGTATTATTTCCAGAGCCATTATTTATGGGCCAGGAATTATTTTGCTTTGGGTACTTGCTTTATTACTTTTTGAAGTTTTTTATAGTAAAAGGTTTTGGTGCAGATATGTTTGTCCTATCGGTACAACTTATACCATGATTGGTAAACCATCGCCATTAACTATTAAATTTGAATTAGATAAATGTGGTTATTGTGCAGATTGTCAGACAGTTTGTTTAGTACCTCATGAATTATGGTTTGTGAAAAGAGGAAAAGCTACACAGGAAATACACTATACTGGTTCAGATTGTACAAATTGTGGTTTGTGTATTGATACTTGTGCAGGAAATGCGTTGACCTATGTTATTAAAGGATGGGAAAAAATATTATAAGTTTGAAAATGGATGATAAAAAATCATTAATTGTTGCTGAAAATTTAAGCAAGTCATTTAAGAAAATTGAGGTTGTAAAGAACTTTACAACTAATTTTAATGAGGGTGAA